>JAQSCR010000413.1 GCA_029945495.1 Pseudolabrys sp.
CGAGTTCATAAACCCGCTGCACCGATTGGCCGACCGACGGATTGGCGAATAACAGGATACGCTGGAGTACGGCGGCCTTCATGCCGAGCGACTTGGCCGCGACCACGATCGGCTCGCCAGACGGATCGCGCGCGACCCGTTCGGCAAGATCGCGCGGGATACGAAGTGCGCGCGCCAGAGTGCGGCCGAATTGCACGATATTGCGCTGCAAGGCTGCGGTCTCAAGCTGCTGGAAGACGTCGGCGGACGCCGGCGCCGGTAGCCGCACGGACGTCGTGGCGGCGGCATCGAGATTGAGCAGGATCAGGCGGCGATCCTCGCTACTGGACGTAAAGAACAGATCCACCAGACTGTCGGTATCGGCGGCTTCCGTTTCAACCGGACCGGCGGCGTAGTCCACATCCGGAAGGGTGGCGCGGGCGGAGGTGGATGCGGCGAGGCCGAGCTTGGCGAGAACCGCCGGCGGGGCTGCGGGATAGCGTGACAGGCTGGCGACGACAGCCGTGCGGGTCGCGTCATCGACCGTCGCGATCAGGCCGAGCGCCAGTTCGACATATTGGGTGACTTCGTCGGCGCTGTGCGTGGACTTTTGCACATACAGGTCGGTCAGGACGCGCAGAAGCGTCGGCCGGATGTCGACGCCGTCCCGGCAGGCCAGATCGACCAGGCCGTCGAGAGTGGGGAACGCAGTAGACTTCATCGTGACACCAACGCTGCACAGCAAGCTAGGTGATCACATTAGTCCGGGCGCGTTAGCAGAGCGTTAACCTTGCCGCCCCTTTAATCAAACCTACCGATCCGGCAAGTCCGTGTGTATGGCCCCGAAACGTGTGGAAATAGTCTTCGCGAAAGAGGCCATGCAGTAACGAGTGCGGTTTTGTGCCGGAGCGGAAAGGGGACTGCAATGGGCGAAGTCATCCAATTTCCAGAAGAAAGCGGCTACAGCCGGGGCGGCCGCTATATTGACGGCAATTCCGAGCCGGCGACGGTCATTATCCTCCCGGTCGTCCGGATCGATCGCGGTCCGGATGGGACCAACGGTTCGGAGCCGGACGCGGGCAACAGCGCCGGCCGCAAGCGCCGCCGCCGTCTCGCGCGCTGATCCTGATCCGCCGCTAAAGGACACGATGCCGAATTCGCGACACCTCCGGCCCTGCACGCGCGCCTGGCGCCGGCCCTTGCTGGCGCTCGCCGGCCTGGCGCTGCTGGCCGGCTGCGGCATGCAAAGCGATTTCGGCGAAATGAACCGCACTCTGGTGCGCGACGACATTCACGATTGGGTCGGCCGCGACGACGTCGCCGGAAAGGCGATTTCGCCGTCGAGCTTTGAGTTGACCGACGACGAGCGCCAGTTGCGCGATCTCGCCTTTCCGCTGATCGAGCCGCCCTACGATCGTCAGAACTTCGACCAGGTCGGCCGCGAATATGGCTTGATCCGAACCAAGCCGCGCGAAGCCGCCGACCGCACCGCCTATTTCACCCAGTTGATGAAGATTGCGGACCGTTCGCCGGCCGCGCGTTACGCCCAACTGAACGACGACATACGTAACGACAGCACGCGCCTGCCGCAGTTTTTCGAAACCGCCGGTCGCGTGCAGGACATGGATCAGAAGCGCCGCAAGGGCATGGCCTTTGTGTCCGGGCTCGGCGACATCGAGCGTAAAGATACGCTCAACCGCATTCGCGAGAACGACCGCGTCATCGCGCAAGTGCGCAGCAGCCTGACGCACCGCGCGTCGGGCTACCGCTTTGCGCTCGAGCGCATGGTCATCATGGCGCCGTCGCCGCAGGCGGTCGACACCGAGCGGATGCTCAACCATTTGCAGGCGGAAATCGCGCGCTATCGCAATCATCCCGCGCCGACCTGGTCGCGCGAGCAGAGCCTGGCTTTCCAGCGCTGATCAGCGGCCCGCGGCGGGCGCCGGCATGCAGCGCGCGCCGGCAATCGCATTCTGTGCCATCGGCATCAGGCCGGGTTCCGGCGCCAGCGCCCGGATCGCGATGATCCCGGTCGGCGTGGGGGACTCGACAATCAGCCGGTCCGCCGCGGTGATGTCTTCGTCTTCCGGCATCTGGTTGTGTTGCTCGGCGGTCATCAGATCGAGCTCAACCACGCGGCGTCCGGCGGCGCGGTCGTTGATCGCATAATAAGCCACGTCATAGCGCGTATAGAATGAGATCGACGTATAAGCGAGGCTGACCGGAACGGTGAGTTTGAGTGGACCGTTCGACAGATCGTAGCGGCAGACAGCGCTGGCAAAGGCCGGATCCATGAACGGCATGGTTGCCGTCTCCGGCTTCGGCAGCGGCAAAGCCGTGACCGTGTTGACCGGCGCCAACGGCGTAAGCCGCGCATAGGCATCCTGCGTCGCGGTGCGCGGCAAAATGATGATCGTTGCGAGATGCACGACGCCGCCGAGCAGCGCGCCACCACAGAACAGCAATAGCCACCGGATCATGGGCAGCCCCTGCTGGTGATGATCGGCATCGGCAGTTCGCGCCCGGCCTTGGTCGAAACGCCGACCGCCGTGTCATAGAACCGCAACACCAAAGCGTAGCGTTCGACGCCGCCGGTCGGCAACCAGTTGCCTGGATTGGCCCGCGGCGCGACCACGATCTCGAAACTGCCATCGGCGTGACGCACGATTTCCTGGCTCGAGAAGCCGTAGCGGTCGACCGAATTGGCGACCAGGCCGCCCTCGGCATTGTAGAGCGTCAGGGTCCAGAAGCGCGCCGCCGGCGTGACACCGGACAGCACGATGTCGCAGCGGCCGTCAAGCTGCTTGCCGCTGTCGTCGGTTTGCGCGGTGAACGAGACGCCGTCGCCGAGCGCCACCGGCAACTGCCCGGTGCGGGCGATGGTCGCGCGCGCATAAGGATCGGCATCCGCGGTGCCGGTCTTCGGCCAGGCGGTCCAACTGCCGATCGTCAGGGCGCCAAAGGCCGCGCCGCGCGTCAATGTAAGATAGGTCGTGCCGAGGCCAACGGCCGCAGCGACTGCAAGGGCAAACAGCGTTCCGATAAGCAGCCGCACGTTCGATCCGCTGGCAATAGGAAAAGGTTGATTCGTTCCTGCAGACTACGCCGCCCGGGAGACGGCTGCTAATCAGTTCCGGCCGCTGAAAGCCCGCCCCTCGAGCGCGGAGGCTAGGGCGTCGCCCTTGGCCGGCGAAGCGCCCGGCGCCATCGCCTGGTTCTTCCGGTCGGTCGAGACGGTCGGCCGCAACGGCACCATGGCACGATTGGCGTCATCCATCATGCGCTCGACGCGAACCAGAATTTCGGCCCCGCGCTTGGACAGAATGGTCGGGCGCGGCGGCGGCTGTTCGGTTGCCTTGCCGCTGGCGACCTTGGCTTCCGGGCGCACCGCCGGCACCGGAACGCCCGGCAATTGCTTGAGCTCGATGCCCTGGTGGGCATATTCCATGATGGCGTGCCAGGTCATCGCCGGCAGCGCGCCGCCGGTCATGCGGTTGGTCGGGCTGTAGTCGTCGTTGCCGAACCAGACGCCGCAAACGAAGTTGCCGGTGTAGCCCATGAACCAGGCGTCGCGGTAATTATTGGTGGTGCCGGTCTTGCCGGCCGCGACGATGCCGTCGAGGCGGGCGCGGCGAGCGGTGCCGTTCTCGACCACGCTGTTCATCATCTTGATCATGTCGGCGGCGACGCCGGCCGGCAAAGCGCGGTGCGGCTTCGGTCCGTCGCGGTCGTAGCGCCAGATCAGATTGCCGTCGCCGGTGCGGACTTCGAGGATGGCATGCGGCTTCACCGCGATGCCAAGATTGGGGAAGGTGGCATAGGCGCCGACATGCTCCAGCATGGTGACGGCGTCGGCGCCGATCGGCAGCGACGGCGTATCGGGCAGCGGCGTCGTTATGCCCATGTCGCGCGCGGTCTGGATGATGCGGGAGCGGCCGAGCTTGGGATTGCCGTCGCCGACGGCGATCGAGAGCCGCACGGCGATGGTGTTGATCGAATGGGTCAAGGCCTGGATCAGCGTCATCGCGCCGCGATAACCGTTGCCGTAATTATGCGGGCACCAGTTGCCGAGACAGATCGGCGCATCCACCACGATGGAGGTCGGCTTGAAACCATGTTCGAGCGCGGTGGCATAGACGTATGGCTTGAACGAGGAGCCGGGCTGACGCATCGCGTCGGTGGCGCGGTTGAACTGGCTGGCGCCATAATCGCGGCCGCCGACCATGGCGCGCACCGCGCCATCGTTTTCCATCAGGACCGAATTGGCCTGGGTGGCGTGATATTCATGGCCATATTGCCGCAGTGAATTTTCGACCGCGGCATCGGCAACTTTCTGCAGATTGGTGTCGAGCGCGGTGCGAACGACAAAAACGCGCTCGGTCATCGATTTGGGAAAGGTATCGACCAGTTGCTTCATCTGGTCGAAGGCCCAGTCGAGATAATAATTCGCGGCGCGATCGTCTCGTCGATCGACAGGCGTTGCCGGATGACGACGCGCACCAAACACTTGGCCTTCCGTCATGAAGCCGGCTTCGACCAGGTTATCCAGCACCACGTTGGCCCGCGCACGCGCCGCCGGCAGATTGACGTGCGGCGCGAACTTGGTCGGCGCCTTGAACAGGCCGGCGAGCATCGCGCCTTCGGCCAAATTGACGTCGCGCGCCGACTTGTTGAAATAATACTGCGCCGCCGCATCGACGCCGAAGGCGCCGCCGCCCATATAGGCGCGGTCGAGGTACAGCTTCAAAATCTCATTCTTGGTCAGGCGCGACTCCAGCCACAGCGCCAGGAACGCCTCCTTGATCTTGCGGTCGAGCGTGCGTTCGTTCGACAGAAACAGGTTCTTGGCCAATTGCTGCGACAGCGACGAGCCGCCCTGCACGACGCCGCCGGCGCGCGCGTTGGTGACCAGCGCGCGCAAGGTGCCGCCGATGTCGATGCCGAAATGCTCGTAGAAGCGCCGGTCCTCGGTCGCCAGCACCGCCTTGATCAGGTGATCGGGGAACTGGTCGAGCGGGATCGAATCGTTGTGGCGGATGCCGCGCGAGCCGACCTCGTTGCCGTAGCGGTCGAGAAAGGTCACGGCGAGCTCGGACTTCTTCAGCCAGTCGCCGTCGGCGGTCATCTGGAAGGCCGGCGTCGCGAGCGCCAGCATCAGCACGCCGCCGGCGGCGCCCAGCGTGGCGCCTTCCGAGGTCAGTTCGACCAGCCAGCGCCGCCAGCCGGCGGTGTGGAAGCGGTCCATGAAGGTGGAAAAGCGCTCGTAGCCCTCGCGGGAGCCTGCGGCCGAGCGGAACACGCTGAAATCGACCCAGGCGTCGATGGCCAGCATTGCCCGCTTGAGTTTCGGCTTCCAGTCCTCGGGAAACAGGTCGCGCAAGGCTTGCCCTTCTTACGTTTAGGCCTTCGGGGACGTGACGCGGGCGCCGGAATGCCGCCTTCGCGGAGATCGAGGCGCCGCGCAAGCGGGTATCACGGCCCGCCGGCGCACTATAGCCGGTTCGCCGCCGTTTTCCCAGAATTCGGCTTAGGTTCCGGCCGGTTAACGGCGGGGAAGGTGAACGGGAAATAAGGGGAAAAGGGGGCGCATTGAGGCGATCCGCGCGGAAACGCTGGAAACGAACTGGGGAGGGCGCCCGCCGGTCCATGACGTGGCCGCGCCAAGCCGTTACAAACCCGGCAAAGGACATTGCCGCATGACCGACGACAGACTGCCGTTCTGGCGGACCAAGAAGATGAGCGAGATGACGGCGCGCGAGTGGGAGAGCCTGTGCGACGGCTGCGGCCGCTGCTGCCTCAACAAGCTCACCGACGTCGACACTGGCGAGACAGTTTATACCGACGTCGGCTGCAAGCTTCTCGATGGCGAGAGCTGCCGCTGCACCGACTACAAGAACCGCCAGGCCAAGGTGCGCGACTGCGTGCGGCTGACGCCGCGCAACGTCAAGCGGCTGACCTGGCTGCCGCCGACCTGCGCCTACCGGCTTGTCGGGGAGGGGCGCGATCTGCCCTGGTGGCATCCTCTGGTGTCGGGCGATTCCGAGACGGTGCACACGGCCGGCATTTCGGTGCGCGGCAAGGTGGCGGCATCCGAGAAGGATGTGCCGGACGAACGGCTGGTCGATTTCATCGTCAGTTGGCCGGGCAAATGGCCGAAAGGCGCCAAGGGCAATGGGCCCGGCACAGGGGTGGTCGCTACGCTGAAGCGGGCGATCAGGATCAAGCGATAGCGCGGCGCGATGGCCGATGAGCGGCGCGCATGGTACCGGCGCGTGCTTTGCGCACGCAGGCTCTTGCCTTGCCGCGTGCCGCAAGGCATGTCGGCGTGATGACCGCGCCTAAAGCTCCGCATTCCTCCGCTCACAAGCACGCCGCGACGGCGGAGCCGCGTGCGCTGACGCATCCCGAGATCAGGGCCATCGTGCTCGGCATCATGCTGACGATGTTTCTCGGCGCGCTCGACCAGACCATCGTCGCCACCGCGCTACCGACCATCGGCCGGCATTTCGGCAATCTCGACGATCTGGCCTGGGTGGTGACGGCTTATCTGTTGACCGCCACGGCTTCGACGCCGCTTTACGGCAAGCTGTCCGACATCTACGGCCGCCGCGTCGTCATGCTGACGGCGATCGCGATTTTCATTGTGGGCTCGGTCGCCTGCGCGCTGGCGCCGAGCATGCCGGCGCTGGTGGTGTCGCGCGGCCTGCAGGGGCTCGGCGGCGGCGGCCTGATGGCGCTGGCGCAGACCATCATCGCCGACATCGTTTCACCGCGCGAGCGCGGCCGCTATCAGGGCTATATAGGCGCGGTGTTCGCGACGTCCTCGGTCGGCGGGCCGGTGCTCGGCGGCTTTCTCACCGAGCATCTCGACTGGTCGCTGATCTTCTGGATCAATTTGCCGCTCGGCCTGGTCGCGCTCGGCATGACCTCGAACGTGCTCAAGCTGGTGCCGTTTCATCGCCGCCAGCACCGCCTCGACGCCATCGGCGCGCTGCTGATGATGGCGGCGGCGGTGGCGCTGCTGCTGGCTTTGTCGTGGGGCGGGCGGCGTTACGACTGGATCTCCGCTGAGATCGGCGCCTTGCTGCTGGCATCCGTCGTGTTGTGGGGATTGTTCGCCTGGCGGCTGGCGAGCGCGGCTGAGCCGTTCCTGCCGCTCAGCGTGCTCGGCAATCCGGTGGTGCGCAGCGCGGCACTGGCCGGCGCATGCAATATGGGCGTGCTGGTCGGCATGACGATTTTCGTGCCGCTGTATTTCGAGATGCTGCTGCATCTGTCGGCCAGTCAGTCCGGCCTCGCGCTGATCCCGATGATGGGCGCCACCGTCGTGTTCTCGACCCTCACCGGGCGGGCGATGATGCACATGGCGCGCTACAAGTGGATGGCGCTGACCGGGCTCAGCGTCGCCATCGTCGCGCTGATGCCGCTGGCGATCTGGCCGGGCACACTGCCGATCGTGGCGGTGCTGCTGCTGATGACATTGGTCGGCGCCGGCATCGGTACGGTGTTCCCGATCTCGACCGTCTGCCTGCAGAACGCGGTGTCGCGTTCGCAGATGGGCATCGCCACCGGCGCCGCCAATTTCTTCCGCGCGTTGTTTTCCTCACTGGTGGTGGCCGTGCTCGGCGCCATCGTTCTCGGCGGGCTGGGCGGCGTCGCCGGCATGTCGGTGGATATGCTGGCGCGCGCGGCGTCGGCGCATGAATTGAGTTTCGCCTTCCGCTTCGTGTTCCTGGCCTGCGGCCTGGTGCTGGCCTTCGGCATGTGTTTCCTGATCGCGCTGGAAGAAAAGCCGCTGAAAGGCCCGACGCCGCCGTCAGGCGGCGCCACCGCGCCGTCGGCGCCGGCAACGCCGATCCCGGCCGCCTGACGCTTAGCGCGTTTCGCCGTGGCGTTTGGCTAAGGAGCTTCGGCGACGCGGCGCAAGGCCACCGGATCGGCGATGGTCAGCGCACGGCCGTTGATCTCGACCAGACCGGCGCGGCGGAATTCCGCCAGCACGTTGCCGACATGGACCACGGTGAGGCCGGCGGCGTCGGCGATATGATGCTGGCGCAGCGGGAAATCCATGGTCTGCCCCTGCATCATACCGCGCTTGAGCAGGCGTTGCGCCAGATGCAGGATCAGGCTGGCGACGCGCTCGGCCGCGCCGCGCCGGCCGAGGTCGATCGCCAGCCGGTCGGCGCGCACAGCCTCGGCGGCCCACAGCCGCGATAGAATCGCGAGCAGGTCGGGCCGGCGGCTCAGGGCCTCCTTGATGTCGGCGCGCGGAAACGAGCGGTAGCGCACGTCGGTGATGGCTTCGACCGAGCACCGGCTCGCAGTCTCGAAGATAGCGACCGACGAGACCACATCGCCCGGCAACAGGAACGACAGAATTTGCCGGCGGCCGTCCGACAATGTTATGGCCGTCGCCGCCCAGCCCTGGCAGATCACCGGCACGCGGTCGATCGTTTCGCCCGCGCGCCAGATCGTGCGGCGCGCCAGCGCCGTATGGTCGTGGGGCTGGAGGCAGGGCGGCTGGCTTTCGGCGGCCGCCCGGGTGAAAGCGTCGCACAGATTGTCTTCGAACGTCGGGCACGCGCCGCATGACGGCGGAATGCCTGCTTTCGGTGTTTCACTGCGACATGTCATGACGATCTCATGGCGACCTCATGGCGACCTCATGGCGACCGCGGCTTACTGCGCCAGCGCGGCATCGAGCGCCTGCGCCAGCCGGCCACTGGAAAATGGCTTTTCCAGAAAGTTGATGTTCTGCACCTTGAGCCATTTGCGGTGCTTCTCGGTCGGGTTATAGCCTGACATGCACAGCACGCCCATGTTCGGTCGTGCCCGCATCGCTTCCTTCACCAGCGCCACGCCGTCGAGCCCGCCGGGCAGCACGATATCGGTGAGCGTGATGTCGATATTGGCCGGCGACGCGATCAGGTCGATGGCTTCCATGCCGTTGCCGACCGCGTGCACCTTATAGCCGAGATGTCTGAGCTGGGCGGCGGTCACGACTCGCACGTCGGGATCGTCCTCCACCAGTAACACGGTCTTCTCGCGTCCGCTCACGGACGTGCCGGCGACCATGTCGGCTTCGTCGGCCTGGCTCTCGGAGGCGACCCGCGGCAGCCTTATGGTGATGATCGTGCCGTTGCCGGGCGCGCTTTGGATGTCGATCTTGCCGCCGGACTGCTCGACAAAGCCCTGTACCATGCTCAGGCCGAGGCCGCTGCCCAGTCCGTCCAGCTTGGTCGTGAAGAATGGCTCAAAGGCGCGGCTGCGCACGTCGTCGGTCATGCCGACGCCGGTATCGCTGATCGTGATGCAGACTTCCTCGCCTGTCGGCGAGCGTGGCGACCCTTGCGCCGCGTTCACCGGCTGGCACCCGGTGGCGATCGTCAACTGGCCGCCATCCGGCATGGCGTCGCGCGCGTTCAGCGCCAGATTGAGCAAGGCGTTGGCCATCTGGTTGCGGTCGACCGAGATGACCGCGGCCTTGGCATCGAGCCGCGTCACCATATCGATGCCCTGGCCGAGCGTACGCTGCAACAGCCGCAAGGTATCGAGCACCAGTTGGTCGATGGTGGTGGCTTCGGCGCGCAGCGGCGACTGGCGCGAGAACGCTAGCAGCCGCCGCACCAATTCGCGCCCGCGCCGGGTCGCCCGCAACGCCGCGTCGATCAATTCCGGCTCGGCGGTCAGGCCGCGCGCGGCCGCGCCATCGACAAATTCGAGGCTGCCGCCGATGACCGCCAACAGATTGTTGAAGTCGTGGGCGATGCCGGCGGTCAGTTGTCCGACGGCTTCCATCTTCTGCATCTGGCCCAAGGTCATCTGCGCTTCTTCGCGCCGGCGCATTTCCCGCGCCAGTTCGGCGGTCCGCTCGGAAACGCGCGCCTCGAGCTCCTGATTGGCGCGCGCCAATGTCTCCTCGGCGCGCTTGCGGATCGTGATGTCCTGGACCGTGCCGAAAACGCCGGTGATGACGCCATTGTCGTCGCGCACCGGAGTCGACCAGTATTCGACATCGACAGGTTGGCCGTCGCTGCGGAAGGCACGCATTGTCACGTGCGGGATTTCCTGGCCGGCCATGGCATCGTCGCGATACTTTTTCAGAAGATGCCGGTCGTCGGGATGAACGAGTTCAAGCGCGCTGCGCAGGGTCGGCGTGAATGTCTCCGGCGACAACCCGAAAATGCGGTAGACGCCGTTCGACCAGACCAAATTGCCGGTGTCACGGTCGGTCTTGTAATGCCCAAGCAGGGCCATGCGCTCGGCGCGTTCCAGGTTGGTGTGGCTCTCGTTGATCAGCGCTTCGGTGCGCTTGAGCGCGGTGATGTCCTGCAATGTGCTGAACTTGCCGATGACGAATCCATCTTTGTCGCGGATCGGCGCCGACCAGAACTCGACGTCGATGATCTGGCCGTCGTCGCGGATCATGCGGATTGTCTTGCGCGGGACTTCGATGCCGGCCATCGCATCGCGGCGATATTTGTCGTGAGCGGCGCGATCATCGGGGTGGATGAGTTCGAGCGCGCTATCCGGCGTCGGCGTGTAGCTTAGCGGCGACTTGCCCATCATCCGGTAGACGCCGGCCGACCAAGTGTAGGTACCGTCGCGGCCGGTCCGGGTGTGCCCCAGCAGCGCCATGGCCTCGGCGCGCGCCAGATTTTCGCGGCTCTCCCTGATCGCGGCTTCGGCCCGATTGCGTGCGGTGATATCCCGCGTGGTGCCGAACATTCCAGTGATCGTGCCGTCCTTTGCCAGCGTCGGCGCAGCCCATATCTCGACGTCAATTGTGCCGCGGTTATCCGTGAGCGCGCGGACCGTCACAGGCGGCGTGTCGATTCCGGCCATAACGTCGTGCCGATATTTTTCCAGAACTGGCCGGTCTTCGGGATGCACAAGTTGCAGCGTGTTTTCGGGCGTCGGCGTGAACGAGTCGCGCGCCTTGCCCATGATGCGATAAAGACCGTCGGACCAGGTGTAGGTTCCCGCCTCGGGGTCGAACTTGAAATGACCCATGCCGATCATCGCTTCGGCGCGCGCGAGATTGGCGTGATTTTCCCGGCTGACGGCTTCGGCGTGCTTTTGTTCGGTGATGTCGGTGACGGTGCCGAGCATGCGAACCGGCCGGCCGTCCGAATCCCGTATCGCATTGCCGCGGCTATGGATCCAGCGATAGCCGCCGTCCTTGTGGCGAACCCGGACATCCAGGTTGTACGGATTGCCTTCTTCCAAATGAGCGCGGATTGCCTCGGCCATAGGCGCGCGGTCGTCGGGATGGGTCATCTCGAAAAACACGGATGCATGATCTGGGATCTCGTCGTCCGTGTAGCCGACGATAATTTTCCACCGCGGCGAGCGATAAACCTCGTCGGCCAGGAAATTGCGATCCCAGACGCCGTCGTTCACCGCTTCCTCGACCAGCCGGTAGCGTTCCTGGCTGCGGCGCGTCTCGTCCTGTGCCCGCTCCCTTTCGGCGATGGCATCGTTCAGTTTGCGCTCGCGCGCCGCACCCCACTTCATCGCGATCAGAATGGCGATGGTCAGCAGGAATGCGATGCTCCAATAGACGGCGGCTTCTTCGTTCGTGTGCCGGAATATCTCGGCTTCGGTGACGGCGACGGTCGCAATCATCGGAAAGGAATCGAGGACGCGGTAGGAGATCAGGCGGCTGACATTGTCGACCAGGCCCGGCGTGTTCCAGAAATTTCCCGACCGGGCGCGGACGACGTGCGGCAACACACCGTCTCCCGGTCCGAATTGAAGCCCCGACGCACTGACGTCTGTTTTCCCGTCGACCACCCGCGTCAGCATCGTGCCGTCCAGCCCGACCAGGCCGAACGCTCCTTGCGGTCCGAGTTCGAGCCCGGCGGCCGCATTGCCAAGTTCAACCGGATTGACGAGTGCGGCGGCGATGCCGGCAAACGTCCCGCTTTGGCTCGTCAGGCGGCGCGTCAATACGATGGCGATGTGGTCGGAGAACTTCAATTTCTGCGGTGCGCTGAACAAAAGGTCGTCAACCGGCGAATTCTCTTGCCGCTGAAAATAGTCGCGGTCGGAAAGATCGGCGCCGACGGGAGCGCTCATAGCAACTGTTCCTGCGGAACGGGTTGCGCCGACGACGCGGCCATGCGCATCGACGACGCCGAAATTAAACGTCACATTATTTTTGACCGGCGCGTCTTGGGCCCATGCGGAGAAATTGAACCGCGCCGGATCTTTCTCGTAGGCCTGCCGGAAGAATAGAAGAGATGAATCGACGTTCTGAAAAATATGCGAATAGGCCTGATCAATAATGCGAACGAGATTCTCACCTTGCTTCTTGGCGTCCGCCTCCGCTTCAATTCGGTCGCTGACAATGAGAAACGCGACGACGCCGTAAATGGCGGCCAGCATGGCGACGCCGAGATAGGTCACCGGCTGGGCCCAGGCTCGCGCTTTGTTGGGCAAAAGCGAAAGTCGTAACGTCCTGATTGCCCGCGGCCAGAATCCGGCTTCACGGCCGGAGGGCTCCAGCGTCGTCGCGGGGGCGGCGTTCGGTGCCGTCGCTGATCTGGACACTGGGACGAGCCTCCGTGGGACGCAATGTGCCCACGATTCGCAACGTATCCCAGCGCCATATGCAGAAGTAATTCAGATGTTGCCCGCCGGCGCAGTTATTCACACGGTTCGTGCGGACAAGTTGCGCCGGCAAGCTGAGGCGACGTATTCGCCCGTTTTTACGAGCGTTTGAGAGCATTCACGCTTTGATAAAAGTGCCGTTGCGCAATTCGGAGACAGCTTGATTTAGCTCCGCTTGCGTATTCATCACGATCGGGCCGTACCAGGCTACCGGTTCTTGTATCGGCTTGCCGGACACCAGCAGGAAACGGATGCCATGCTCGCCGGCCTGCACGGTGATTTCGTCGCCGCGATCGAACAGCACCAGCGAGCGATCGCCGGCCGGTTCGCGGAAAACGATCTCCTCGCCGTCGACCTGCTTCTCGGTGAGCACGCCGAGGGGCTTTGACGCAGAAGCGAACTTGCCATCGCCTTCGAACACGTAGGCGAAGGCGTGGCGCTCGACCTCGACCTGGAAGGTCTTGCGTTGTCCCGGCGGCACGAAGATGTCGACATAGCGCGGATCGGCGGCGACGCCTTCGACCGGGCCCTTTTTGCCCCAGAACTCGCCGCAGACGACGCGCGCGCGGGTGCCGTCGTCATCGACGATCTCGGGAACTTCAGCGCCCTTGATGTCCTGATAGCGTGGCGGCGTCATCTTGAGCGACGACGGCAGGTTGGCCCATAGCTGGAAGCCGTGCATGCGGCCTTGCGCGTCGCCCTGCGGCATTTCCTGATGCATGATGCCGCGGCCGGCGGTCATCCACTGCACGTCGCCTTTGCCGAGCGTGCCGTGACTGCCGATACTGTCTCTATGTTCTACTGAACCTTCGAGAATGTAGGTGATCGTCTCGATGCCGCGATGCGGATGCCACGGGAAGCCGGCGAGATAATCGTCCGGCCGGTCGTTGCGGAAGTCGTCGAACAGCAGGAACGGATCGGTCTCCTGGGTTTCGCCGAAGCCGAAGGCGCGGCGCAGCTTGACGCCGGCGCCCTCCATGGTTGGTTTCGACTGAACGATGCGTTTGACGGGACGAATGGACATGACTTTTACCCTTTCTGTCGCGTGAACAATGTCAGCGCTTACTTCGCCGCGAATTTCCCGGCGAAGGCGGCGAATTTGTCGACGAAAGCCTGCAGGAACGGCTTCACCGCCGGATCGGTAACGTCGTTGGCGGCGTCGATCAGGTCAGGCTTGAACTGGATATAGGCTTCGCCGCCGACCACATTGAGATCGGGCAAGCCGCCAAGCACGGCGCGCAGGTGCTGCTGCACAATGCCGGTGCCGACGCCGCCGCCGGAGGTGCCGATGATCGCGGCCGGCTTGCCCGGAAACGACGACTTGCCCCAGGGACGCGTGCCCCAGTCGATCGCGTTCTTCAGCACGGCAGGCATCGAGCGGTTATGCTCGGGCGTCACGAACAGCAGCGCCTGCGAGCCTTCGACCGCGGCCTTGTAGCGGGCGACGGGCGCCGGCACCGGGTTTTCGTGGTCCTGGTTGTACATCGGCAAATCGTCGATCTGGATGAAGGTGGCGTCGAAGGAGGCCTCGCCCAGCTTGGCCAAAGCCTGCGCCAGCTTGCGGTTGATTGATTCCTTGCGGTTGCTGCCGACGAGGATGCCGAGCTTGAGTTTAGCCATAAGAGGTCCTATCTGTTGGTCTTGACGGTTACGAATGATTACTGAGGCTATTTAGATGACCATGGAAAACACGCAAGAAGGCACAGAGCCGATACCCGGTAACCTCGATGTGCCCGAGGCCTGCCGCGCCGTCAGCGAGGTCCTTTCAAGGGTCGGCGATAAATGGACGGTGCTGGTGGTGTCGACGCTCGGCGACGGGCCGAAGCGCTTCAACGAATTGCGGCGCGCGCTCGGCAGCATTTCGCAACGCATGCTCACCTTGACGGTGCGCGCGCTCGAGCGCGACGGCCTGGTGACGCGCACGGTGTTTCCGACCAACCCGCCGCGGGTGGACTATGAGCTGACCCAACTCGGCCGCTCGCTGCTCGAGCCGGTGAGCGCGCTCGGCACCTGGGCACGGCACAACCGGCCGGCGATCCAGCAGGCGCGCCAGCGTTTCGACGCCGCCGCCGGCGCGTAAAAACAACATATCAATTAAGTAGATATGGCGTTTACCGCGACGGCGATGGCGCGGAACTGCGACTTGTCGGCGTTTCGCAACTTCGACATAGTGTGCGACTACAAGTGCGTTGCTACCGTTCCGGCTTTGATAAGGCTGTCCATGGTGCCGCGTTATTTTTTCCACTTTTCCGATGGGAAGCGCCGGTTTTCCGATACGACGGGCCATGAGTTGCCGGGCATTTCGGCGGCGCGCCTTCACGCCGTCAAGCAGGTGCGCGAACTCAAAGCGGCGATGTGCGACCCCGGCATTCAGGATCTGTCGGGCTGGACCATGACGGTGGTCGATGCCGACGACAAGGTCGTGTTCGAAACCGGCTTCGCGCTGAAGGTTGCGCGCGCCGAGACCTGACGTTTCAACCCAGTAAGCCGACGTTTCAAGCCAACGCCATCGCCCCCCCGAAATGACGGGGAGAGGGAAGAACGTGCGCCGGGACGCGCCTTCGGCTAGACTGCGCCCATGAAAAAGCGTCTCGCCACGATTCTGTGCCTCGGTTTGCTCGGCCTCGCGCTCGGCGGCTGCACCAAATGCGGCTGGATCTGGAACGACAGCCCGCACGCCTGCCGCGCCGACGCGCCGAAATAGGCCGGGCGAAAATATTTTTCGGTTTCCGGGCCGGCCGGCGGCAAACTATTTTTAAAAATTTTATCTCCGGGTCCCCGCTTTCGCCGGGGTGGCCCGGGATAACGGTTTGAGCCGAAAGGATTTTTTACCTCGGCGCAGCCTTGAAAGATTTTTCGATAAAAGTCCTAGGATAATATTGACAGCGTGACGCTGCTCGGCTATACATACGGCATGCTCCATAGTTGCGTTCGGGGAGTCCCCTCCGGGCGGAACGCTTTGCCGACGTGTTGCGTTGCCTTCGCGAACAGACATGCGAGGAGCGACAATGGCCAAAGTGGAAGACCAACATATCGTCGAGACTACGACCGAAGCGCGCGCCGGGGTGACCGGGCACAACGTGCGCTACGTGCTGGTGTTCGGCACCGTCGGTGTCGCCGTGCTGTTTGCCGCGCTGATGATTTACTCCTTCGGTTTGCATAACTGACGCGCCGCGCAGCGGCGGCGTTGCGGACCGACAGAGAGAGAGACGAAAGAGTAAGCACGCGTTTCGACGCGCCGGATTGTTCCGGCGCGTTTTTTTATGGGGGAGGCGAAGATGGCGGACAAGAAAGTAGTCGCGCCTGAACTGCTGGCCGAGGCCAGGCGGCTTTACGAGCATACGCTGGCGCCGGTCGACGACATTGCCGGGATGGTCGGCCTTTCGCGGGCAAATTTCTACAAGCGCGTGCGCGCCGGCGGATGGCGTGGCCGTCGTGCCAAGGTCGGCACTTTCCAATTCGCGCGCGCCATCAGCGCCGCCGGCGCAGCGGCGCTGCTCGCGCCGGCCGAACAGCCACGCGCCGAGGTCGATCCCGACATTACGCTGGCGACGACGCAGCAACGCCTGGCGATCGGGGGAAAGATGCAAGAGGTGGTCGAGCAGGGGATGGAGGCCATCAAGCGCATCATGCAGGTGGTGTCGCCCGCCGATCAGACGGAAGCCGAACACGGCGCCCGCACTGTCGCCCATGTCTCGCGCGCATTGCGCGAAATGCAAGAACTGATGCAGCCTCCAATCGAGAGCGAGAAGCCGGCCGATGATGTCGATGGCGATCCTACACCCCGAGACATCGACGAGTTTCGTCGAGAGTTTGCGCGACGTCTTCGAGAAATTATCGACGCTCGGCCAGCAAGAATACATGGGCGGCTTGACCGACCTGCTGCTGACCCTGAATCGGATTGACTACGACGATTTCAAAACCGACTTTCCCTTTGTCGCGCATCCGCATCAGCTGCCGCCCGTGCCCGCCAACAACGGCCAGGACTGGACGACCTGGCTGATCCTCGGCGGCCGCGGCGCCGGCAAGACCCGCGCCGGCGCCGAATGGGTGCGCGGTGTCGCGCTTGCCGATCCCAAGGCGCGCATCGCGCTGGTCGGCGAGACCGAGCATGAGGTGCGCACGGTGATGATCGAGGGCGTCTCCGGACTTATGTCGATTCATCGGCGGCACGAACGGCCGCAATGGCTGCCGTCGCGGCGGCGGCTGGAGTGGAAGAACGGCGCGATTGCCGAAATGTATTCGGCGGAGAATTACGAAGGCCTGCGCGGCTCGCAATTTTCCGCCGCCTAGTGCGATGAGCTTGCCAAGTGGCGTCACGGCCTGCACAGTTGTCCGCAACAGGCGTGGGTGTCGTTCCACCGCACCGTGCGCGGTTTCCTCGATCTCCCCGATCCTATGCTGATCTATTCCGGCATGGCGCTGGGTTACGAGGACCCGGCCGCCCCCATCAACGGCTGGCGCTCCCCGCGCGCAGCCCTCGACGATTTTGCCTCGTTCGATGGGTTTGAGAGCTGAACCGAGGGACAAAGTTCCCCCGTTCAGCCCGCGTTCACCGGAGCGCATCTAAAAGCCCCACCATGCCGGTTTTTCGCACGCTATCGATTCTTTTTACCTTGACGGCGCTCGTGCTGCCCGGTCTTGCCGGCGCGCAGGGTTTCATGGCCGTCGAGCAGCCGGCCGGCGCCGCCCGACACGCCTGCCTGAACCGCACTGAGCAGCGCGCCGCGGTCGCCAGCCACAAGGCGGTGCCGCTGGCCGCGGCCATCAAATCGCTGCGCGAGCGCGGCCACCGGGCCGAAGTCGTCCGGGCCGAACTTTGTAACCGTGGCGAAAGGCTGGTCTACGTGCTGACTCTGCTGGCGCGCAATGGCAAGGTGACCCGAGCGACAGTTGACGCCGCCAATGGCGAGCCTATCAACGGGCATTAGCGCCCCTTCGCGCGGCTTTAGGAGCAGACAACCTTGCGCCTCCTCGTTGTCGAGGACGACCCCGACCTCAACCGCCAGCTGACCACCGCGCTGACCGACGCCGGCTATGTGGTCGACCGCGCCTTCGACGGCGAGGAGGGTCATCATCTCGGCGATACCGAGCCGTATGACGCGGTGATCCTCGATATCGGCCTGCCGAAAATGGACGGCATCTCGGTGCTGGAATCCTGGCGGCGCAACGGCCGCATCATGCCGGTGCTGATGCTGACCGCGCGCGACCGCTGGAGCGACAAGGTGCAGGGCTTCGACGCCGGCGCCGACGATTATGTGGCGAAGCCGTTTCATCTCGAGGAAGTGCTGGCCCGCCTGCGCGCGCTGCTGCGCCGTTCGGTCGGCCACGCCAAGAGCGAATTCACCTGCGGACCGGTGCGGCTGGATTCCCGCACCAACCGCGTGTCGGTCGACGGCAATCCCGTCAAGCTGACCAGCCACGAATACCGGCTGCTCGAATATCTGATGCACCACAACGGCCGCGTCGTGTCGCGTACCGAACTGGTCGAACATCTCTACGATCAGGATTTCGACCGCGATAGCAACACCATCGAAGTGTTCGTCGGCCGCATCCGCAAAAAGCTCGGCGTCGATATCATCCAGACCGTGCGTGGGCTGGGCTATATGCTCACCCCGCCGGGGACCTGACGCGCATGATCCCGAAAAGTGGACACCGGTTTTCGGATAAGATCATGCGCAAGGGAAAGTAATTATGCGCGCCAACTCCCTCGCGCTGCGCCTGCTGATTACCGGCATCGTTCTGTCGTCGCTCTACCGGCAGGCGGTGGAGCGCGCTTTCGACCGTAGGCTCGGCGTCTATCTGCGCACTTTGGTGGCCGATGTCGCCTCGCCCGAGGAGACGAGCGACAAGGCGGGGCCGGCGCTCGGCGAGCCGCTGTTTGAGTTGCCGCTGTCGGGCTGGTACTGGCAGGTATCGCGCACCGACCCGGGCAAGAATGAGGTGCGCGCGTCGCGCTCGCTGTGGGACGGCGGGCTGCCGCATCTGCAGGACCTCGGCATCGCCGCCGGCGCCGACGGCTCGCGTCAGGGCTACGTGTCCGGCCCGGAGGATCAGCGCCTGCGGCTGGTCGAGCGCAATATCGATCTCGGCGACGAGGGGCATTTCCTGGTCGCGGTCGCCGGCGACGCCGCCGAGATCAGCGATGAGACCCGCTCGTTCGATCAGGCGCTGGCGCTTACATTTGTTCTATTGGCGGCGGTGCTGCTGCTCACCACCATGTTCCAGGTCCGCTTCGGCCTGGCGCCGCTCAAGCGCATCACCGATAGTCTGGCCGCGATCCGCGGCGGCACCGCCGAGCGCCTGGCCGGACAATTTCCGGTCGAGATTGCGCCGCTGGCGCGCGAGACCAATGCGCTGATCGACGCCAACCGGGAAATCGTCGAGCGCGCGCGCACCCATGTCGGCAATCTGGCGCATG
>JAQSCR010000414.1 GCA_029945495.1 Pseudolabrys sp.
TGATCAACGGCTCATTCGGCGCCGGCAATTACGGCATGTCGGGACGCGCTTTCGACTCGCGCTTCCTGTTCACCTGGCCGCAGCACCAGATTTCGGTCATGGGCGCCGAACAGGCCGCCAACGTGCTGGCGCAGATCAAGGTCAAGCAGATGCAGCACGCCGGCGAAGAATTGAGCACGGAGGAAATCGCGGCGATCCGCGAGCCGATTCTGGACGAATACAAGCGTCAATCGAGCGCCTATTATTCGACGTCCCAGCTGTGGGACGATGGCATCGTCGATCCGGTCGACACCCGCAACACGCTCGGCATCGCCCTGTCGGCGGCAATGAATGCGCCGATCGAGGAGCCGCGCTTTGGCGTGTTCCGCATGTAGCGCCAACGTGGCGGCGCCTTAGGGATCCACCTGTTCAGGCGCGAAACGGCCGCTGCTCAACTATCGGCGGCGATGAACTGCCGCACGTCGCCTTTCGACTCCGCCCAGACCAGTTCGCCCTGCTTCAGCATGCGGTTCACGTGCGCATGCGCCTCGCTGAAGGCAAAGCTCATCTGATGCGGGTCGAGCTTGCGGGTGAACATGACGGGCACAATATCGGCGACCGAGCGGGGCTGGTTCCGGCATGCGTCGAGCACAAGCGCGCAACGTTCCTCGTGATGCGCCGCGATTTCCCGGCAACGCAGGTGCAGACCGCGGAATGGCAGTTGGTGACCGGGCAACACGAGTGCGCCCGGCGAAACGCTCCGTTCAATCGCCTTGAGCGAGCGAAGGTAGAGACCGAGTGGATCGCCTTCCGGTTCGATCGCCCAGACACTGACGTTCGGTGTGATCTTGGCGAGCACCTGGTCGGCGGCCAGGAAGATATTGTCGTCCGCGCAATAGAGCATGATCTGCTCCGGCGCATGGCCGTCGCCCGAGAGCACGTCGAATTTCCGTCCGCCGAGCGACAGCACATCGCCCGCCACCAGCCGCGTGAAGGTCAACGGCAATGGCGAAACCATCCGCAGGTAGTTGTGGCCTTGCGTACTGACGAGGCTCGCCGTCTCGTCGGACATGCCGTGCGTCAGATAAAAATCGCGATAGGGTTTGGCTTCAAGCGCGCCCGGGCTTAGCGAAATATTGATGCAGCCAAGATAGGTCGTCTGGCTCGTCAGCAGCGCCAGGCCGTACTCCTCGCACAGCCAGCCGGCCAGCCCGATATGGTCGGGATGAAAATGCGTGACGATCAGTCTGGTCAGGCGCTTCCCCGCCAACGGCCCCGAAAGCAGCGACCGCCACACCTCCCGCGTCCTGTCGTCGGCAATGCCGGTATCGACAACCGCCCAGCCGCCGTCGTCCTCGATCAGATAGACGTTCACGTGGTCGAGGCGAAACGGCAGCGGTATTCGCGTCCACAGGATGCCGGGGGCGATCTCCAGCACTTCGCCGGGTCCCGGACTGACCGGATGCGGGTATTGAAGAACCGCGGCCACCGGATTTCCCGGGCCGAGACGTTCGCTATTACCGCTTCTCAACTCGCCTATCCTTGGTTGGATTGCCGACAATCTGCGTCCGGGCCGCATATTTGGTCAGCAACTAACCAATGGGACCTCCATTTCAACTAACGCCAAATTGGCCAATTTGCCAACCCAATTTGGCCCCCCGAGGATGCGGCACCGCACAGGCCGGTCAAATCCTGTAGGCCGCGAGATTCCGCTCGATCCGCTGTTCGGGGTCTCGCCCGGCACGAACTTCTCGCCGATGATCTGCTCGTACATCTGAACGTAGCGCCGCGACATTTCCGCCACGAGTTCCGGCGGCGCCTCGGGCAACACCGCATCCTTGTACGGATCGCAGTGGTCCTTGAACCACATCCGCAGGAATTCCTTGTCGAAATACGCCGGCTCTTCGTTCTTCGCGACACGGTCGGCGTAACTATCGAGCTGCCAGTAGCGGGACGAGTCGGGCGTATGAATTTCGTCGATCAAGACAAGGCCGCCATTGTCGTCGACGCCGAATTCATATTTCGTGTCGACGAGAATAAGCCCACGCTCGGCAGCGATCTTCTGGCCGCGCGCAAAGATGGCGAGCGCGATTTCCTTCATTTTCGCAAACAGCGCGGCGGAAATGAAACCCTCGGCGATCATCTGGCTCGGAGAAAGCGCGCGGTCATGCGCGTCCTCTTTGGTGGTCGGGTCGAATACTGGCGCCGCTAATTTCTGATTCTTCTTCATGCCGTCGGGCAAGGTCAGATCGCCGAAAGTCCGCTGTCCCGCCGAATAGCGCGTCCAGATCGAGGTGTCGGTCACGCCGGTGAGGTAGCCGCGGATGACGGCCTCGACCGGCACCATCTTGTACTTTTTCGCCACCGTCACGTTCGGATCGGGAACGGCGATCACCTGATTGCGGACGATGTCCTTGGTCTGCTCGAACCACCAGGCGCTCAGTTGATTGAGCACCTGCCCCTTCAACGGAATGTGCGCGATGATGCGATCGAACGACGAATGCCGGTCGGTCGAGACCAGAATGAGCCTATCGCTTTGATCATAGATATCGCGGACTTTTCCGGTCTTTTTCGGACCCAGAAATTCGATATGGGTGTCCTTGAGTACCTGCAAAATTATGCTCCGGGCCCGCCTGATAGCGTTCGGCTCAATACCACGCGGGCCGCGGGATGCCATCACTATTTTCTGCAAAGGATGCGCCGTCGGGTCCGAGCGGCCGGCGGAGCGTGTCTATTCGACGGCCTTGCCCTGGCCCGCGCTCTGTTCGAGCAGACGGATATTATTCTGCACGTATTTGTTCTCGGGCGCCTTGCGCTGGGCGAGCGCAAGCTTGGCGCGCGCACGCTTAATATCACCGCGCAGAAGATACGAGTAGCCCTGGTTATTGATGATTTCGACCGTCGGCCCGGCGATGACGATCGCTTGTTCGTAGGCGCGATCGGCCAGATCGAAACGGCGCAACTGGTCGTAGGAAGCCGCCAGGCCAAGCCATGCCTCGGCGTCGCGCGGATGCAGTTCGGCCGCCCGCCGGAAGGAACGCTCGGCCATGCCGTAATTGGCGACGCGGTAATACTTCTTGCCGGCGCTCAGGTCGTCATTCGGATCGCTACCCAGCAAGCCCGGCTCGGCGCCGGCCGACGCGCCGAACGGCTGCGACACCGTGGTCTGATTTTCATCCGCCAATGGTGCAGCGGCGAAGGCGTCGTTGCCGGTCGTCGCTGCGTCCGACTTGGGCGAAAGCGCATCGGCCAGATTGGTCTTGGCGGCGCTGCCCGCCCCCAACGACAAGGCTGCGGCCGCAACAAGAAGCGTTCGGGCGATATCAATACGCATCACAAAACCTTCGCAACAATCGGCATTCTGCCGCTATGACATTAAACGCTGCCGGTTAACAAACATCACCGGCGTACTTCTCGCACCGGACCACCCTTTGCCACGCAACACTCAGAAGTAGTGCCCGGCATGCAGCCGCACGATGACCGGCAGCAGGATCACCACGAACAATACCGGAAAGATGCAGACCATCATCGGGACCGACAGCTTGGCCGGCAGCGCATAGGCCTTCTCTTCGGCACGCGACAGCCGTTTGTGCCGCATATCGTCGGAATAGACCCGCAGCGCATCGGTGATGCTGGAGCCAAGGTCGATAGATTGGTTAATCAAAGTTGCAAACGCGCGCGCCTCTTCCAGCGCCAGCCGATCGGCAAAGTTCTCGAGTGCCTCTTTCAGGTTGCGCCCGGCACGAACCTCGAGATTGGTTATGTGGATGTTGGCGGCCAGCGAGGGATAGCTGTCGCCCAACTCGCGGCCGACGCGATCGAGCGATGCTTCCATCGAAAGACCGGAATCGGCGCACACCACCAGCAGATCCATGAAGTCAGGAAATCCAGCGCGGTGGTCGAGCTTGCGCGCGGCAATGCGGCGGTCGATATAGATGCTGGGGCCGACATAGCCGGCAATGCCGCCAACGATGACCAACAGCCACAACATCGAACCGCTGGTCGGCCTCACGATTGGCGCGACCAGAAACACGATGGCGGCAAGACCGACTGCCAATAAGGTGCGGCTGATAAAGAAAAGCGCCACAGCGCGCGGTTCGTAAATCCCCGCCTGTACCAGGCGCCGCCGCAGCACCTTCAAATTGTCATCGTTCGATTCAGAATAATGCCTCGTCGTCGATTCAAGCAGCCGGGTCACCGCCTGGACACTGTTGTAGCGCAGCGCGCGGCCCGGTTTGCTCCGGCCTTCATCGTCCATGATCCGCGCGTGACGCCGCTTGACCGCGCCGCGCACGCGCACGACGGCCATAACCGAGAACGCCAATGTACCGGCAGCAAGAAACACCAGCAGCGCCATGAGCACGCTGTTGCTGTCGCGAAACATGTTGCCGAAGACGGAGAGAACCGCGCCCATTGATCAGATCCTGAAATTGACCATGCGGAACATGATGATATTGCCGATACCCATCCAGCCGCCGGCCAACACCAAAGCGATCTTGGTCAGGCTCTCGCCCCAGACGCCGGCATAGAAGCTTGGCACCATGAACTGGATCACCGCGAACATCAGGATCGGCAGCGACGACAGGATCATTGCCGAAGCACGACCCTCGGCCGCCAGCGCGCGGATCTTCCGTCGCATCTTGAATCGTTGTCTAATTACACCGGACAGGTTCTCCAGAATTTCGCCAAGATTGCCGCCGGTCGAACTCTGGATTGCCACCGCGGTGACGAACAACGGCAGGTCGTCGGTGCCGACCCGAAAATAGAGATTGCGCATCGCCGTCTCCAGGTTCGCACCATAGGTGATCTCGTCGCCGACGATGCCGAACTCGCTGCCGATCGGATCGGGCATTTCGCGCGCCACCATGGCAATGGCCACCGATACCGGGTGCCCGGCGCGCAACGAGCGCACGATGATGTCGATTCCGTCGGGGAACTGCGCGCCGAATTTCTTTTGCCGGCGGCTGCGCAATACTCTCAACACCATGACCGGCAGGACGGTACCGCAGAACAACGCCGCGACGATGCTATAGAGAACGCTTTGGCAAAGCACGAAGCTGCCGACGCAGGCTACCGCCGCGCCGGCCATGACAAGCAGGATCAACCGGCTAAAGCCTATCGTAAGGCCGGACTGCAGCAAGAGCTGGTTGAGATTGATCAGCGGCAGCCGGTAATCGCCCCCGCTGGTGAGACCCCGTTCGCGCCGCAACTGCACCAGCGCGCTTTCGCGATCCGGCTTGGTGTCGATGACTTTGAGGCGGCGATTGATGTTCTTACGGTAGGACGCCTTGCTGTAGCACAGCAGATAGGCGCCCTCCGCGAACATCGCCGCCGAGAGGCCGACCAACAGATAGAACAAAAGGATCGGGTTGAGGTCGAACATATGCGGTCAGAGCGGCTGCGAGGGGTCGAAATAGCTGCCGGGTATCTTGATGCCCTGGTTGGCCAGATGCCCGAGGAAACGCGGACGCAGGCCGGTGGCCTGGAAGTGGCCCTCCACTGTGCCATCCGGGCTGGTGCCAGTGCGCACATATTTGAAGATCTCCTGCATCTGAATGATATCGCCCTCCAGCCCGGTCACTTCCGCGATCGATGTCACCTTGCGCTTGCCGTCGGACTGCCGCTGCAACTGCACGATCAACTGGATGGCGCCGGCGATCTGGCCACGGATCGAGGCCACCGTCATCGGCAGGCCGGCCATGCCGATCATCTGTTCGAGGCGCGTTATGGCGTCACGCGGCGTATTGGCGTGAATGGTGGCCATCGAGCCTTCATGACCGGTGTTCATGGCTTGGAGCATGTCGAAGGCCTCCTCGCCGCGGCACTCGCCGAGGATGACGCGGTCGGGTCGCATGCGCAGCGCGTTCTTGACCAGTTCGCGCTGGCGGATTTCGCCTTTGCCTTCGACATTTGGCGGCCGCGTTTCCATGCGCCCAACATGCGGCTGCTGCAGTTGCAGTTCCGCCGCGTCCTCAATTGTGATCAGGCGCTCCTTCTCCGAAATGAAGCCGGAGAGCGCATTGAGCATGGTGGTCTTGCCGGAACCGGTGCCGCCGGAAATGATCGTGGTGATGCGCGCTTTCACCGCAGCGGCCAGGACCTCGGCCATCGGCGGGCGCAACGCGCCGATCTCGACCAGCTTTGACAGGTTGAACGGCTTTTTGGAGAATTTTCGGATCGAGACCAGCGGTCCATCGACGCCGATCGGCCGTACCGCGACGTTGACACGCGAGCCGTCCTGCAGGCGCGCATCGCAGAGCGGATGGGATTCATCGACCCGGCGGCCGACCGCGGAGACGATTTTATTGATAATCCGCAACAGATGCTGCTCGTCCTTGAAGCGCACCGACAGCGGCTCAAGCATGCCGCCGCGCTCGACATAGACGCATTCATGACCGTTGATCAGAATATCGCTGATGGTTGGGTCTTTGAGCAGCGGCTCAAGCGGCCCCAAGCCAGTCATCTCATCAAGGATTTCGGAAACGAATTCGTTGAGTTCCTGGCTGTTGAGTGCAAGACGTTCAGCCAGCACATATTGTGAGACCAATTGTTGCACGTAGCGGCGGATTTCATCCTCCGGCAGCTTTTCCAGCGCCGAAAGATTGATTTCGTCGATCAGCCGGCGGTGCAGGCGCACCTTGGCGTCGAGCAACTTGTGCCTGAGGGGCGGCTCAGGCTGGGAATCCAGCAACACGGGCGCCCCCATGGCGTCCGGCGCACGCGACGGTGGCTCCTCAAAAGCCGCCAGTTCGGGCACGGCAACGCGTCTGGTTGTGAAACGGCCGGTCATCGTTACCCCTTAACGCGCAGTGGCGAGCTTGAGCTTTTGCGTCAGCGACGCCGGCTTTCCCTCGCGCGCCTTAGCGGCGGTTGATTCCAGCACCAGCTTCTTCAGTTCGGCGGTGATCTTGTTTCCGGATTTCACCTCATCCAGCGGGACGCCGCGGTCGATCGCCTCTCGCACCAGCGCATAGTCGTTAGGAATAGCGCTCGCAAAGGCGTCGCCCAAGGCCTTCTGGACATCGGCACGGCGCAGCCCCGACGAGAACATACGTTGCTGGAAACGGTTGACGATGACTTTCGGCTGCGGGCCGTCGGCCAGCCGCTCCTTGATCGCAGCCACCAAGTGCTTGGCATGCCGCAAACCCGGCACCGTCGCCTCGCTGACGATGTACAGGCTGTTCGAGCCGAGCAGCACGCTGTCGGTCCATGAAAACCAGGTCCGCGGCATATCAAACACGACATATTGGAAATTCGTCGAGACCAGGTCGAGCAGCCGCGTGACCACGTCGGGATCGAAGCTGCGCATTTCGGCCGGCCGGTTAGGCGCGGCAACCACGGCCAGACCCGAACTGTGGTAGGAGAGCATAACCTCAAGCAATTGCCGGTCGAAACGATCCGGCTGCGGCTCGATCTCAGCCAGATTAAGGCGCGGTTCGAGGTCGAGATAGTCTGCAACCGCGCCGTGCTGGAAATCCAAATCCACCAGGCAAGTGGACGGCTTGGTGCGGGAGCCTCCGCTGTTGAGGAGAATCATCGCCGTCTGCACCGCGAGCGTGGTGACGCCGGCGCCGCCGACGGCGGGTAAGAACGTATGGATCTGGGCGTCCATTGCCCCCTTGCCGCTACCCGAGCCCTTGCCGATCCGGGCGCAGGCGCGCACCAGGTCGATAGGCTCGATCGGCTTCACCAGGAAGTCAGCCACGCGCATTTGCATCAGTGTTCGCGCGACATTCTCATCGAAGCCTTGTGTCACCGCGACAACCGGCGGCCACTGGCCGGCGCGCGTCGTCAGACGGGCGAGAGCCGCCATTTCTTCCGGCCGTCCGGCGTCGAGATCGACCACCACGACAGCGGCGCCGGCGACCTCGAGCGTATCGCCCAGCTCAGCGAGCCGGCCCGACACCATGATGAGCTCGATTGCATTCGACGCGCCGAATGCCGCGCGCGCAGAGCGGTCGAACTCCGCATCGGCGGTGAGGATCACGACACGCGTCGTATTGGAATTGGGAGTGTAGCCTGGGCGCATGATTGACGCTGCGCCTAGCCCTAGTTGGGCGACGCCGGCGGCGCCGGCGCGGCCGGAAGCGCCGGTGCGGCATTGTTCGACTGCGCGCCTTGATAGGTGGCGGAGGTCCCGGTGCCGTTTGGCCGAATGACACGGCCAGTGCGATAACGTTCCACCGCGGTTTGCATCACCGCACCATTGTAGGCGATGTTACGATCGGCGCTGGCGCGCGGCCACGGATCGACCATTTGGGTGACCTTGTTGGTCTGCATCGCGTTGCCGCCCTGCAGCGAAATCGTGTCGCGGCGATCGAGATAGTCGGAACAGCCGGCGAGCAACACTGCCGCCGCGGCGAGCGCGAGCATTCGCGCGGCGTTACTGGATGGCGGCATTGGAAATCCCCTTCGACATATCGAGCATATGGCCTGTGAAAGGCTGGCTGCCGGCGGCCACGACGCGGGCCTGGCCAAGCCCCGGCTTGCGGGCCTCGTCACGCGTGAGTTCGGCCTTGCCCATCAGGAAGAAATCGGGGTCGCTCGGCGGCAGCGTATCGTCGGCCGGCGATTTTATCAGATCGCCCGGCCGCGCCGGCCGCACCAGATGCGGCGTGACGATGATGGCAAGGTCGGTTTCGTTCTTCTGATAGGACTTGCTGGAAAACAATGTGCCCAATACCGGCACGCTGCCGAGCCACGGCAACTGCTCGACCTGGTTTTTATTGTCGGTCTGCAGCAACCCACCAATGACGAAGCTCTGGCCATCGCGCAATTCGACGGTCGTGGACGCGCGACGTACGGTGAGGGCCGGCACGGAAATGCCGCCCGGCACCGTCACAGTATGGTTGGTATCGATCTGGCTGACCTCCGGCTCGATCTTCAAGTTAATCAGGCCACGGCTCAGCACGGTGGGTGTAAATGCAAGACCGACGCCATACTTCTTGTAACTAACGGTCATCTGCCCGAGCGAGCCCGCCACCGGTATCGGATATTCGCCACCGGCCAGAAAGCTGGCGGTGTCGCCGGAGAGCGCGACCAGGTTCGGCTCGGCCAGGCTACGCGCGATACCTTTCTGCTCAAGGGCATTGATCAGTACATCGGTCGACACACCGCCGGCAACGATACGCCCGATCATGAAGCCGAACGGCGAGCCGCCGGAGAGCACACCCGCCGCGGTCTCGGTCACGCTCGGCAGGTTTGACGCCGGCTGCCGGCTGCCGATATTGGTGATGCTGTGATCGCCAAAGCGGTTCCACTGAACGCCCAACTCACGGCCGGCCGTCCGCGAGATTTCGATGAAGCGCACTTCCAGCATGACCTGTTGAGGCGACATCACCGATACCGCGTTAATGATTTCCGGCCCAAACTGGCGCGCGATCGTGACAGCCTGGTCCAACGTAGCGGCGTCCGCCACTTCACCCGACAGCATGATGCGTCCGTTAACGCTCGCCGCGCGCAAGGCTGAGCCCGGAAACCGGCGCTTGAGTTCATTGACCAGCCGGCTGATGTCGTACGACACCTCAACATCGAGGATGCCGATCAGCTTCTTGCCCGTGGAATAGACCGAGACGCGCGTCGTGCCGATCTTCTTGCCGAGGATCGACAGCGTATGATCGGTGAGCGGATTGACATCGGCGATTTCCGGATCGCCGACGGTGACGTCGGCAAAGCTCGTGCCGGTCTGCACATCTTGCGACTTGCCGATCGTCACCATGACCATGGCGGTGTGGTCGCTGCCGCTGATTTTGATGGTCCGCGCCTGCGCATTGGCGTTGCCGACCGCCACCAGCGGGAGCGCCAGCAGCGCTACCGTCAACGCCACCGCCAGTTTGCGCAGCCAACCGCCACGCCGCACCGCTTCGTCCACATTCCGCCAGACGACGCCGGCAGCGCACTCATGATCGCTCACGCCATACTCCCAACTTATCTTTTTATAGAAGCCCCGCCCTACCGAGCGCCTTGCCCCTGCTCCGCGTCGGCTACGATTCCACTTTGGCCCGCGACATGAGCCGCCTCGACCGGAACCGTATATTCCTGCTTCGTCGACGCCCGCGTCACCACCACTGTGGCGGTCCCACCTTTGTCACCAAACGCGTCACCGACCCCCAAGTCCTTCAGCGATATCTTGCGGGTCTTTTCTTCAGTGGTTTCGCCGGCCTTGCGCAACAGCAGCGACAGGTTGCCAACCGAAGACGCGAGCCAGACCTTCTGTGCTTCAACTGTGCTCACTTCGAGGGTTATCGACTTGGCCACCGCCGCCTTGGCGGCGCGATCGTCCGCGACCTGGTCAACCGCGAGAACCCGCGTATTCTGGAGCACCACCTCGGTGGTCGCCGACCCCTTGTCGATCTGGCGCGTCAGCACAACGTCGACGCGGTCGCCCGGAAGCACAAATCCGCCGACGCCTTCGACATCATTGACGCGGACGGTCACCGCTTTCATGCCTGGCTTCACCAGCGCCGACAGCGTGGCGCGCTGGCCGGGGCCGGTGATCTTCAGCGACAGAATCGGCTCATTGGCCTCAATTGCGGCCAACACGACACGGCTTCCGCCCTTGAGTACATCGTCGATCTTCGTGAAAGCGCCGCTCGGCACGGCAGCGGACGGCCACGGCATCTCCTCCAGCATTGCGGCGTCGAGCTGTGTGCCGAAACGCAGCGGCTGCTTGGCGACCACGATGGTCTGCGTCGCCACCGGCTTGGTATTCGTTTCCTGCCTTTGCGCCTGCCTGGTGGCCTGGTTGTTGAGCCAGACCTGGGCGATGAACACGGCAATCAGACCGAAGACGACGGCAAACCCGATCATAATGAAGGTACTGGCACGCACTGCAATTGTCCTATGTGACGCCGCCGGTGTTCCCCCGGCCTTCTAATCACGAGGCTAGGCGGCAACAACGATTGAATTACTAACGGACCGTCTACATCTGGCGCCATGCTGAAAGGTCGCTGAATTTATATCGCCTACCATTCGTGTTCTTACATCGACAATTTTTCGGACAACTTGATTGCAATTGCGCCTTACTGTTCACGCGCGCGGTCGAGCCGGAGAAGCACATATCTTCCCCTGCCACTTATAAGAAAACGCCACGCGTATTTGCTGATCTCGGCGCCAACGTATCATTCAAATGATCGCGGCCGTCGCAGCGGAAATTCAATGTATAGAAAAACGCATGTATTTTGACCATCGCAACAACCCGATTGCACGTATTCCAATTCTAATTTTCCGTAAATTTGAGTTGCTGGCGTCACACATATTCAATGCCGGCACCGGCATCTATGGAACCGATACCAATTGCTTTTCGATTCACGATTCATAAGACGGGACGCCCCTATGCCCCTAGTTCGCTTCTGGAAGGACTGCCGCGGCGCCGTCGCGCCAATGTTTGCGATCGTGATTGTCCCGCTGATCGGGGTCGCCGGTGCCGCAGTCGACTACACCCGAGCCAGCGCTGCCCACACCGCCATGCAGGCCTCGCTCGATTCGACCGCTTTAATGCTGTCGAAGACGGCGGCAACTCAAAGCAGCGTCGAATTGCAGGCCATGGCGACCAGCACCTTCAACGCGTTGTTTACCGCACAGACCGTTCAAAATGTCGCTGTGACCACCACCTACTCTTCGACCGGCGGTTCGACGGTGACGCTTACGGCAAGCGGCACTGTCCCGGTCGACTTCCTCAATATCATCGGCCTTAACGCGATTAATATTACAGCCACGACCAAGGCAACCTGGGGCAATACAAGGCTGCGGGTTGCGCTCGTCCTCGACAATACCGGCTCGATGGCGCAGAGCGACAAGATGACGGCGCTTCAGGCCGCATCGCAGAACCTTCTCACCCAGATTAAGACCGCGGCGACAAACCCGGAAGACGCTTATGTTTCGATTGTCCCGTTCAACAAAGACGTGAACGTCAACGCCAGCAATGTTTCCGAATCCTGGCTACGCTGGGACTTGTGGGAGGCTGCGAACGGCGCGTGCAGCAAGACGACCTACAAGAACCTGACCACGTGCGTCGCGAACGGCAAGGTATGGACGCCGGCCAGTCACAGCACCTGGAACGGCTGCGTCACCGACCGTGACCAGAATTTCGATACCACCAATGATGCGCCGCTCTCCGGCGGGACATTGTACCCGACCGAACAATATTCTTCCTGCCCCGTCCCGGTCATGGGCCTGAGCAATGACTGGACCGCGCTGTCGAACAAGGTCACGGCCATGCAGCCGAACGGGAACACAAACCAGGCCATCGGCCTGCAGATGGGCTGGCAGTCCCTGACGGCGGCGCCGTTCACCGTTCCCAGCATGGATCCCAATTACAAATACAACCAGGTCATTATTCTGCTGACCGACGGACTGAACACCGAGGATCGCTGGTATAGCAACGCCTCATCAATCAACGCTCGCCAGCAAAAAACCTGCGACAATATCAAGGCCGCGGGCATCACCATCTATACCGTGCAAGTCAATACCGGCAGCGACCCCACCTCCACCTTACTGCAGAACTGCGCGAGCGACTCGAGCAAATTCTTCTTGCTGACGTCCTCCACGGAGATCGTCACCGCCTTCAACCAAATTGGCACGGCTCTATCCAATTTGCGCCTCTCACAATAGAAGCCACGATCGGGCGCGCCGCCACGCAGCCGGCCAAGCAACCATCGGCCTTCGTGACAGCATGAATAAACGCCTAGCAATATCGGTCGACTTCTCGAATTCCACGAAAGTCCCTGCCCATAGATAGCGCGTATATCGGGACGAGTTCGACGTAAGCCATCACGAATAGCGTTTTAGCCGAGACTTTTGGAATGATTTTCCCTGCACTAATCGACGAACTGGAAGATGCCATCACGCACGGCACGGCCGAACGGCGCGCGGCAATCCTCCATAAAATTACGGATATTTTTTTGGCCGGATCTGCCGGTTACTCGAACAACCAGATCGAACTGTTCGACAGTGTCTTTGTCCGGCTCGCCGAGGCGATCGAATCGTCCGCCCGCGCGGTGCTGGCGGACCGGCTGGCCACAAATTCTCGCGCGCCATCCATGATCAGCCGCCGCCTGGCTTCCGATGACGCGCCAAACGTCGCCATTCCAATGCTCCGACACTCCCAGCAGCTCGATGAAAAGACACTCGTGGCGGTTGCCCGGACAAAGCCCCAGCAACATCTGTTGGCCCTTTCGCTGCGCAGCTCAATCGGCGAAGAAGTCACGGACGTGCTGATCGAACGCGGCGAAAGGCCCGTGGTCTTGAGCACCGCCAACAATCCAAGGGCACGTTTTTCGGACACCGGCTTTAAGACCCTGGTCGAGCGATCTGAGGACGACGATGAACTTGCCACAAGCGTCGGGCTGCGACGCGATATTCCCCGTCGTCATTTTTTGCGGCTTCTGGTCAGAGCCTCGCATGCCGTTCGGGTGAAGCTTGAGGCGGCAAACCTGGCGATGCCCGGCACGATCGAGCATGCCGTCTCCGAAGTCGCCGGTATGATCCTGGATCAGACCGGCGACGATGCGCGAAATTTTAACGCGGCACGCGCCCATGTCGAAGCATTGCGAAGCGCCGGCCGACTCAGTGAAGGTGATTTGGCCGCCTTTGCGGCAGCCGGGCAATTCGAAAAGACCACTGTCACCTTTGCCGTTCTCTGCAATCTTCCGATCGAAGCAGTCGAACGGGCAATGGGCCAGGATCGCGCCGAGACTATTCTTATCATGGCAAAGGCCGGTGGAATTTCCTGGCCGACAGCCAAGGCGATCTTGCGGATGCGTGCCGGCTCGCGCGGCATTTCACCCGGAGAGATCGAGCAAAGCCACGAGATATTCTTGCGTCTGAAGCCGGCCATTGCCCGGAAGGTCATCGAGTTCCAGAGCAAGCGCCCACAAGGCGCCCGGTTTCATCGACCCAACGCTTGAGCGGCCCGCCGGCCGCGGCCGCACCACGAGATCGCTTATGGCGCAACGATCGGTTGGCCGGCGAGCGTCGGATCCTTGCAGTCGACGCCCTGGAACAGGCTGCCTTCCTCGAACCAGGATTTTGGCGCCGGCGCGCCCCACAAAGTCTGGCGCTGCGGGTCCTTGAGATCCCATTTGATCGGCTCGAGATCGGGATCGACGGTTTGATAGTCCGAACAATAGATCTCGATGCGGTGGCCGTCCGGATCGCGCACATAGAGAAAAAACGCATTCGAGATGCCGTGGCGGCCCGGCCCACGCTCGATATTGCCGAGATAGCCGGTCGTCGCCATCAAATCGAGCAGATCGATGATGGCGATCGGATGCGGCACCCAGAACGCAACGTGATGAAGACGTGGCCCGCGACCATTGGTGAAGGCGATGTCGTGGACGCCGCCCTTGCGGTGGGTCCAGGCCGCCCATAGCCGATGCGTCACCTCGTCTTCGGTATACTCAGTGACGCGGAAACCGATCTGGTTGTAGAACGCCACCGCCTCGTCGACGTCCGGCGAAAAGCAGTTGAAATGATCGATGCGCAGCGGCTTGACGCCTTTGTAAAGCGCGTATTGCTGGTGAATCGGCGGCAGCCGGTCCATGCGCGCATAGAGCTCCAACGGCACCCCCTGCACGTCGCAGGTCCGCAAGGTGCGCGACTGGAACGGCCGCTCCACCCACTCGATCGGCAACTGCTTGGCGCGAAAGAAGCCCTCCGCCCGATCGAGATCGCCGTCGCTGTAGACCTTAAATCCGAGATGGCCGGCGCGCGGCTCCGCGCCCGGCCGCAGGATGATGCAGTGGTGGCCGCGCTCCTCGAGCGCCCGCAAATGGATCTCGTCCTTGCTCTCGGCGGTGACCTGCAGGCCGAGCGTGTCGACGTAAAAGGCCCGGCTTTTGCCGAGGTCGGTCACCGCCAGTTCGATATGGCTGAGGCGGACGATGTTGAACGGCGGATAAAGGTTGGGTGCGGGTACCGGCATCAGTACAGCCTCGGATGAATGGCAGCTTTCATGAAAACGTAGCACGTTACCACGCTTGAGCTCGCATTTCCTATTTGCTGTCCAGTGCGAACACGCCGTCCCAATCGCTCGGCGGCGCGTCTTTCTGGAAGCCTTCGATACGCCGGGAGTATATGTCGAACAGCCGGCTGAGGCCGAAGCCCTCGCCGGCGGCGCGACAGCGCAAAATTGCTTCGCCGGCGGCGGCGAAATCCTGGCGCCGGTAGAGAGCGAGCATTTCGTCAAACAGTGTCTGCACGCGCAGGAACCCCTCGCTGCGGGCGACATCCTCACGGCCGAGAATCGTATAGATCGTCTCCGGCTCGGTCTTGCCCTTCACGGTGATGCAGTCCAGTTCCAGCAGCGCGAATTTTCCGCCTGCGGCTTGCGCCGTCTTCGAGCCGATAATGATCGGCACATCGTAGGACTTCGACTGCCCTTCCAGGCGCGACGCCAGGTTGACGCAATCGCCGAGCACCGAATAGTTGAAGCGCAGGTTTGACCCCATATTGCCGACGACGCAGCGGCCGCTGTTGAGGCCGATGCCGATCTTGAGCGGGATAAAGCGGTGGCCGGATTCGCCGGCTTCCTTCTGCCGCTGCTCGTTGAGCCTGTCGACCCGGGCCAGCATTTCCAGGGCGGCGCTGCAGGCATTGATCTCGTGGACCGGATCGTGCAACGGCGCATTCCAGAACGCCATGATGGCGTCGCCGATATATTTATCGATGGTGCCGTTGTTCTCGATGATGGCGTTTGTCATCGGCGTGAGAAAATTATTCATCAAGGTCGTCAGGCCTTGCGGGTCGTCCTTGTAGATTTCCGAAATCGTCGTGAAGCCGCGCACGTCGCTGAACATGATAGTCATGTTGCGATCCTCGCCGCCGAGCGTCAGTGTCTCGTGGCTATGCGCGAGCTTTTCGACCAGCGCCGGCGACAAATATTGACCGAAGGCGGAACGGATGCGGCGACGCTGCAGTTGCTCGCGGAAATAATTGATGAAGATCAGCGTCAGGTAGATCAGGAACGTGGCCAGCAACGGGAACGTCGCATCGATCAGGATGCGCTGCTGGCTGAAGAAGTACCAGGAACCGGCCGCAAGGCCCAAGCCCACCAACGCGCCCAGCGCCAGCATCATCGAGGCGCCGAGGATCGGCCCGACGGCAATGATGACAAGGCCGAACACCACCGCGGCGGCGAGTTCGGCGCCTGTCGCATAGGTAGGATAGACCAGCATCGATTTGGTCAGGACATTTTCCAGCACCTGCGCATGGACCTCGACGCCCGACATGGCCGGATCGGTCGGCGTCGCCTTGATGTCGCGCAGGCCGACCGCCGATGTGCCGATCAGCACCAATTTGCGACCAATGCGCGCGGGCGCAACGCGGTCCTCCAGAACATCCTTGGCCGAGACGTAACGGCTCGGGTCGTAAGGAGCGTAATGAATCCAGAGCTGCGCATTGCGGTCGGTCGGTAGCTCGAGCCCCGGAATGGCGACGCTGTTAACGCCGGCGGCGTCGGTCTTGATCCGGATTGCGCCGGCGCCGGTGACGACGCGCAGCATCTCGAGGGTGATGGCGGGTACCAGGGCGCCTTGCGTGTTCATCACCATGGGAATGCGGCGCACGATGCCATCGGGCTCCGATTGGATCGTCACCAGGCCGCGGCCGGCGGCCGCCTGTTCCAGCGCCGGGACGTTCCGGATCAGGCCGGGAAAGGCGACGAGATAGCGGCGCGGGTCCGGACCCATCAGGGCAAAGCCCACGGACGGCGGCCGCGGCCCCGCCTGCGGCGTCGCCAGATGAAAGCCGGATTCACCAATCACCACCCGCGTCCGGCGCATGGCATCGGCCAGCACGTCATCGTTGCTCGGCAGCTTCATCAGCTGCGCGCGGGTCTCAGTATCGAGATTGCGGAAACTTTCCGCCGCAATCGCCGGCGACATCCGGTCCGGCTCGGCGAAGATGATGTCGAAGCCGACCACCGCGCTGCCGAGCTTGGCCAGCTTGGTCACCAGATCGGCCAGCAGCGTGCGCGGCCACGGCCATTGGCCGAAGGCCTTCAGGCTGGCTTCGTCGATGTCGACGATGACCGCCGGCTGCAGCGTCGCCTGGCGCGGCTTCAAGGTCTGGTAGAAATCGAAAGTGCGGACGCGCATCGACTCGAGCGGCGCCGGATTGGCGATGCGCAGCGCCACAAGGGCGGCGAGCAATATCAGGCACACCAGACGGCCGAGACCGAAGCCTTGCGCTAAGCGCTTGAGCCTATTCATAACGGTGCGTTGCCTGGAGCAGATTCATGACCGAGGGTCACTTTTCTCGAAATGCCCGCATGAACTGATCGCGCAGCGGCTTCATCAGGTACGAGATGACAGTGCGGTCGCCAGTCTGCACGAAAGCTTCCACCGGCATCCCCGGCAGCAATCTGACATCGCCCAGCAGCGCGACTTTCTCCGGCGGCAGGGCAACACGAATTGTATAGTACGATTGGCCGGTGCGCTGGTCGGTCGAGGTATCGGCCGAAACGCGCGTCACCTTGCCGTCGATCTCGGGCGTGGTGCGACTGTTGAAGGCGGAGAAGCGCAGCACCGCGAGCTGGCCGACCTGCAATTGATCGATGTCCTGCGGATTGACCTTGGCTTCGACCTGCAACTTGTCGGCGTCCGGCACGATCAACATGATCGGATCGCCGGCGGTGATGACACCGCCGATGGTATGAACCGCCGACTGGAAGACGACGCCTGTCTGCGGCGCGCGAATGTCGGTGCGGCGCAATTGATCCTCGGCGGTCACCTTGCGTTCGACGAACTCGCCGATCTTGCCGTCGATATCGCGCATTTCCTTGGCGACTTCGCTGCTGAGGTTCTGGTCGATCTGGATGATCTGCAGATTGATCTCGGCGATCTTGCCCTTGGACTGCGCCGCCGACGCCACCAACTGGGCGCGCTCGCCACCCAGCCGCGCCATTTCGCGCTCAAGCTGAGTAAGTCTCGTCAATTGCACCAGGTTCTTGGCGTAGAGATCGCGGACGCCGGCCAATTCGCGTTCGATCAGAACGATCTCCTGGCTTTTGGCAGCCTGTTGCGCCTCGATGCCGGCGATTTCTTCGTTCAATTGCGCCATGCGCTGTTGCAGTTGCGCCTTCTGGCCGGACCGCTCGGTCCGGCGCAACTCGAACAGTCTGCGTTCGCTGCGAACCGCCGAGACGGCATCGGGATCCTCGGTCCGCGCCAGAAGCGCGGGCGGAAAGGTAATTTCGTCGGCGCCGTCGCGCTCGGCTTCCAGCCGCGCCTTGCGGGCGGTGAGTTCGTTGAGGCCCTTGGTGATGATGGCGAGATTGGCGCGCATGACGGTCTCGTCGAGCCGCACCAGAATATCGCCCGCCTTGACATGGTCGCCGTCGTGCACGCGCAATTCGCCGACGATGCCGCCGGTCGGATGCTGCACCTTCTGCACATTCTGATCGACGACGATCGAGCCTTGGGCGATCAGCGCGCCGGAAATCTGAACGGTCGCCGCCCAGCCGCCGACGCCAAAGCCGAGCACCAGCACGATCAGCACACCGGCCAGAAGATGACGCCGGATCGACGCCTGCGAACCGGCCGGTAGCGCGACAAGGCCGCTCCTGGCGGATTGCCAGGCATCGGCCGCGAACTCTCGCACGCGGGCCGTCATGCGCCGGCGCTCCCGCTCTCGGGCGCGGCCTTCAGCGGCTGCGGCACCGCCGCCGGCCGTTGCAGCACCTTGGCCAAAACTTCGTCCTTCGGACCGAAGGCCTGCGCCCGCCCGTCCTTCATGACAAGAATATGGTCGACACCGGCAATGGCGCTCGGCCGATGCGCGACGACGATGACGATGCCCTTGCGTTCGCGCACGCCGAGAATGGCGCGGGTCAGCGCCTGGTCGCCGTCCGAATCGAGATGCGAATTCGGCTCATCGAGCACGACCAGGAACGGGTTGCGATAGACCGCCCGGGCGAGCGCCACCCGCTGCGCCTGCCCGGCCGACAAAGAGGTGCCGTATTCGCCGACCGGCGTGTCGTAGCCCTGCGGCAAGCTGACGATCAATTCGTGGACGCCAACGGCCTTGGCGG
>JAQSCR010000415.1 GCA_029945495.1 Pseudolabrys sp.
GGCACCGGCAGGTGAAAATCGAGCCTTTCGGGCCAGTACGGCGAAGGCTTGGGCGTGGCTAGCACGAGGGGATGTCCCTTGCGCCGAGCAGCCGCCGGGTCACGCTTTCCAGCACGTCAGTGGCCGCAACTATATGGGGCCAGTCGGTATGTTCTTCCGGCGCATGGCTGAGCCCGCCGACCGACGGCACGAACAGCATCGCAGCCGGAACCAACGCGCCGATGACCCCCGCATCATGGTTCGCACCCGACGGCAGTCGCGGGGCTGCAAAGCCCGCCGCACGCGCGGCTTCCTCGATCACGCTGATCAGCCCGGCATTCATCGGAACCGGTGCCGCGCCATAACTGCGGCGACACTGGGCGGTGACGCCCATCGCTTCCGCCGCCTCGGTAGCGATCACCGCCACCCGCGCGGCCAGATCGGCCAGCAGTTGCGCCGAGATGTCGCGGATCTCCAGCCCGAGCGTCACCTCGGAGGGGATGACATTTCCTTGATTGGGCGACAGCTTCACGATGCCGATGGTGCCGCGTGCGCTACTCTTTCCCTCGGCAAGAATCATCTCGCGGAAACGGTCGGCAAAACGCGCCGCGGCGGCGAAGGCGTCGTGCCGTTGCGTCATCGGCGTCGTGCCCGCATGGCCCGCTTCACCCGTGAAGCGCACCGAAAACCGCTCCTGGCCTGCGATCGCGGTGACGACGCCAAGCGGCTCGCCGGCAGCTTCCAACACCGGACCCTGTTCGATGTGCAATTCCAGATAGGCCGCGATCCCGCTCATGTCGCGTCGGGCTGCATCGGCACGCGCAGGCGCAAATCCCGCCGCCGCCATCGCAGGACCGAGCACCGCTCCATCGGCCGCGCGCATCCGGGCCAAAGCATCCTCGGGCAGTTGCCCCGCCATTGCCCGGCTGCCCGTGAAGGCACCAAAGCGGCCTTCCTCATCACGGAACGCGATCACTTCCAACGGCCGCGCTTGTGGTGTCGCATCCCCGGCGATGCGCCGCGCGACCTCCAGCCCGGCGAGAACCCCGAGCGCGCCGTCATAAAGTCCGCCTTGCGCGACCGTATCGAGATGCGAACCGATCACCAGCACCGGAAGATCGTCCGCGCCCGGAAGCCGGGCGATGGAGTTGCCAAAAGCGTCTTGCCGTACCGACATGCCAATCGCGTGCGCACGCGCGGCGAACCATTCGTGCGCCGCGCATTCCTCAGGTCCGTAGGCCGGCCGCGACCAGCCGCCGGCTGGATCGGCGCCGATGGCGGCGAGCGCGTCGAAGTCCGCGCGCAGGTGCGGGGCGTCTCCGGTCACGACAAGCCCGGCCGTTGCGGCGCGACGCGATGCAGGAAGCGTCCCTGCCCGGCGCGGCCAAGAAACGTGCCGTCTTTTACGACGACCTGGCCGCGATAGATCGTTTCGGTGGCCCAGCCGGTCAGCTCCATCCCCTCGTAGGGGTTGTAGCCAATCGCGCCATAGTCGGTTGCCGTGCCGATCGTGCGTTTCGCCTGCGGATCGATCACCACCAGATCGGCATCATAAGACGGCGCGATGCGGCCCTTGCGGTCGCCGAACCCGAAGATCTGCGCCGGCCAGGTGGAAAAAAGCTCGGTGAACCGTTCAAGGCTGATCCGGCCTTCGGCGACGCCGAGCGTGTAAAGCACCGGCAGCCGCGCCTCGATCCCAGTGCAGCCATTGGCGATGGTGGCAAACGATGCGGCCCCCATGGCCTTCGCCGCCGCCGAATAGGACACCTCATCCGAGGTGACGGCATTCAACACACCACGCCGCAGCGCATCCCAGAGGACGAGCTGATTGTCGGCCGATCGCAGCGGCGGGCTCGCCACGAACTCATGCGCGTTGGGACGTTCCAGCGCCTCGTCGGTCAGTGCCAGATAATGGGTACAAGTCTCCGCCGTCACCGGCAGGCCTTTGCGGCGCGCGGCTTCAATCAGCGCGACACCATCGCCAGCGACCAGATGCAGGATGTGGATGCCGCAGCCGGTATCGCCGGAAAACTGGATCGCGCGCGAAATCGCCTCCACCTCGGTGATCGGCGGCCGGGTGAGCGCGTGCCAACGCGGATGCGTATGACCTGCGGCGACCGCTTCGGCACGCAGACGCTCGATGATGCCGGCGTTCTCGGCGTGGAGGACCAGCATCAGGTCATCCTTCGCGGCCTGCTGCATCAGGGCATAGAGCGCGCCGTCTTCGACCTTCAGACCGTCCTCTTCGTAGATCATGTAGACCTTGAGCGAGGCGACGCCTTCGGCGCGCAGCGCGGCGAGTTCGCCCAGTGTGTCGGCGTTCACATCGGTCACGATCTGATGCAGGCCGTAGTCCAGCGTCACCACCGGATCGGCCTGCTTGCGGCGGTGGCGAAACCCCGCCAGCATCGAGCCGCCGCGCCGTTGCAATGCAAAGTCTACAATAGTCGTCGTGCCGCCGCGTAGCGCCGCGATGCCGCCGCTTTCGAAATCGTAGACGCTGCGTTGTCCCATGAAGCCGACCATCAGATGCACATGCGGGTCGACGCCGCCGGGCAGGACGATCCGCCCCGTCGCATCCACGATCTGGGCGCCGCGCCCGGTTCCGGGATCGACGATCCCGGCAATAGTCTCGCCCCTGATGACGACATCGGCCAACCGCGGCCCTTCAGGCAGCACGACGGTGCCGTTCGCGATCACCAGATCATTCATGTTTGGTCTCCAATGCCTGCGCCAGATCGGCAATCAGATCATCGCTGTCCTCGATTCCGATCGACAGGCGCACCAGCTCGGGCACGATACCCATCTCGATCCGACGCGCGGGCGTCACCGAATGGTGAGAAGTGTTGCTCGGCTGGCTGATCAGACTTTCGACACCACCGATACTGGGACCGATGCCGAACAGGCGCGCCCGGTCGACGACAGCCCGCGCCGTCGCTTCGTCGGCCACCTCGAACGACACGAGCCCGCCAAAGCCGCTCATCTGCCGGCACGCCAACGCATGATCGGGATGATCGGCAAGGCCGGGATAGTGGACCCGCTTGACCGCCGGATGCGCCGCAAGGAATTGAGCGACCGCGAGGCCGGAGCGGTTGTGCTGCGCCATGCGCAGCGGATAGGTCGTCATGCCGCGCATCAACAGCCACGCGCCGAAGGGATCGATAATCCCACCCGAGGCCTGCTGCAAGGCGCGCACCTGTTTCGTCAACTCGCGCCGGCCGGCGACAGCGCCGACGATCAGATCGCTATGCCCGTTGAGATATTTCGAAGCGGAATGGATCACCAGATCGGTCCCGAGTTCGAGCGGGCGCTGGTTCATCGGTCCACCGAGCGTGCTATCGACCACGAGCAGCGCGCCCGCCGACTTTGCGATCGCGGCGAGCGCAGCAAGGTCCACCACCCGCACCAGCGGGTTGGTCGGCGTCTCCGCATAGATCAGCTTCGTCTTCGGTCCGATGCTGACGGCGACGTCTTCGGGCCCGATCGACGCCGCCCAGCGCACGCCGATCCCCTGACGCGGCAGGATGTCGGTGAAATAGCGGATCGAGCCGCCGTAGATGTCCGGCAGTGTGACGATCTCGTCTCCCGCGCTCAAGAAGGGAGCGAGGGCCCCCGCGACCGCTGCCATGCCCGAGGCGAACAGAATAGCGGACTCCGCACCTTCAAGCGCTGCCAACCGTTGTTCTGCCGCCAGCACCGTAGGATTGCGGATGCGCGAATAAACGAAGCCGCGCTGGCGGCCCTCGTTGATTGCTTCAAGTTCCGCTGTGTCGGCGGCCAGAAAGGTCGCCGACTGGTAAAGCGGCGGCATCGCCGCGCCGAGATGTTCGCTCGACACATGGCCGGCATGGACCGCCAGCGTCGCGATGCGATCGCGCGGCGCGTCGCTCATTTCGTGATCTCGCGTGAGATGATGATGCGCAGGATCTCCGACGTGCCGCCGCCGATTTCGGCAAGCTTGGAGTCGCGGAAATGACGCTGCATGTCGAATTCCATGAGATAGCCCCAGCCGCCCATCAGCCGCATTCCATTAAGGGCGGCGCGAACGTAGGCCTCCGACGAAAAGAGATTAGCCGTGGCGCTTTCCTTGTTATTCGGGATGCCCCGGTCAACCAGGTTGGCGCTTCGATACAGCAAAAGGCGCGCGGCCTCGATCTCCATATCCATGTCGGCGAGCTTGGCGCGGCTCAGTTGGAAGCTGGAAATCTTCTGGCCGAACTGCTCGCGCTGGTTGGTATAGGCCACCGCCTTGTCCAGACAGGATTTCGCGGCGCCCACGTTCACCGCCGACAGGCAACATCGTTCGTAATCGAGCGTCTTGAGTGCGTTCATCCAGCCGTTGTTGACGCTGCCGATGATCGCGTCCTTCGGCAAGCGCACGTCGGTCAGGAATATCTCGTTCAGGTCCATGGGCTTCAAGCCCAGTTTCTTCAGCTTGCGGATCTCGACCCCGGGCGTCTTGGGATCCAGCAGGAACATCGTGATGCCCTTGTGCTTGGGCGCCTCGGCATCGGACCGCGCCATCAGCAAGATATAGTCGGCCTCCTGCGCGCACGAGCAAAACATCTTCTGGCCGTTGATGACCCATTCATCGCCCTCCAGCACCGCGCGCGTCCGCAGCGAAGCGGCATCGGACCCGGAATTCGGCTCCGACAGCGAGAACGCAAAACGAATCTTGCCGCGGGCAAGGCGCGGCAGCAGATCGCGCTTCTGCTGCTCGGTGCCGAAATGGGTGATCGCGTCGGTGGCGATCACAATCGTGGTGTAGAATATGTTCGCGCCGGCCTCGAAATGCGCGGCGAATTCCTCAAGGAACACGGCAAGGTCGGTGCAGGTTCCGCCCATCCCGCCGTATTCCTCGGGGATCGGCAGCCCAAGCCAGCCTTCGGCTGCCAGCTTTTCGTAAAGCTCGAAGGGAAAGCGCTCATCCTCGTCGCAAGCACGGACATATTCGATCGGGCATTCCTTGGTAAGAAAAGTCCGCAAGCTGTCGCGCATCAGCTTTTGCTGGTCGGTCAGTTCGAAATCCATCGGCTTAGCGTCCTTTCCACTGGGGTGCGCGTTTCTCGGCGAAAGCGCGAGGGCCTTCGTTAAAATCGTCAGAGGCGCGCATTCGATCGCGCGCGGGCATGCCGGAGTAGAGTTTCGCCCATGCCTCGGTGTCGGACAGGCCTTCGACCTCGCGCAATACCTCGAGATAGGCCGCGACCGCGAGCGGGGCCGCACCGATGATCTGGCCCGCGATCTCGCGGGCGCTATCCATCAGGCGATCGCGCGGGACGATCCGGTTGACGAAACCCAGCCGATGGCCCTCTTCGGCGGTCAGCCGCCGACCCGTCAGCAACAGTTCGGAGGCGATGTTGTGCGGCAGCCTGCGATGGGCGCGCCACAAAGCACCTGCTTCCGGGATAAACCCCCGCTGCAATTCGGGCAGGCCGAATTCGGCATGCGGCGCGCAGATGACGATGTGTGCGTTCAGCGCGAATTCAAACCCGCCGCCGACGGCAAGCCCGTTGACCGCGCAGATGACGGGTTTCGTGCCGTCGTTGCGCTTCAGCCCCATGAAGCCGTACGGGCCGAAATCCTCGCCCGTCTCGCCGGCCACGACCGATTTCAAATCCCATCCGGCCGAGAACATTCGGTCGCCGGTGGCGGAGACGATGCCCACGCGCAACTCAGGCTCGTCCTCAAGAAGCTGCATCGCGGCCGTCAGGTCACGACTGGCCTTCTGATTGAAGGCATGCGCGGGCGGATGGTCGAAAATGATTTCAAGGATCGGCCCGTTGCGTGCGACCTTCACGCGCTCGTCTGCGCTCATGCCGGATACTCCCGCAGGACGTCTTTCGAGATGATGTCGCGGTGGATTTCCGACGTGCCTTCCCAAATCCGCTCGACCCGAGCATCGCGCCAGAACCGCTCCAGCGGCATGTCCTTGGTAATGCCCATACCGCCCATGATCTGCAGCGCGTTGTCGGTGACACGGCCGACCATTTCGGACCCGAACAAATTGATCTGCGAGGCTTCGCGTTGGGTGATCGTGCCGGCGTCCATCTTCGCCGCGCCGTCCAGCACCATCAGCCGCGTGGCGTGGATTTCCATTGCCATATCGGCAAGCTTGAACGCCGTCCCCTGGAACCGGCCGATCGGCTGGCCGAACGCCTTGCGGGTATTGGCCCATTGCGCCGCGATCCCCATCGCCCGATCGGCGAGGCCCACGCAGTTGCCTGCCAGCATGACCCGCCCCGAGAAGATCCAGTTCTTGGCGATGGCGAAGCCACCGCCCTCTTCGCCAAGAATATTGCGCGCCGGCACTCGCACATCGGAAAAGGAGATGATGCAGGATTTCATCCCGCGGTTCGACACCACATCGAGCGGCGTGACCTCGATCCCAGGGATCGCTTTGTCCACGAGGAAGGCTGTTATTCGCTTCTGCGGACCTTTCGGCGTTTCATCCGTTCCGGTCACCGCAAAGACGATGATGAAATCGGCCCGCATCGCCATCGTGATAAATTGTTTCGTGCCGTTGATGATGTAGTCGTTGCCGTTGCGCACCGCGCGCGTGCTGATCGCGCGCGCATCCGACCCCGCGCCGGGCTCGGTCAACGCGAAGCATTCCCACCGCTCGCCCCTGATCGTGGGCTTCAGATAGGTTTCGATCTGATCGCCGGTACAAGCTTTAAGAATCGGTGCGGGCCGGTTGCAGATGACCGCGAGCGCGCGGCTGGTGCGCCCGAATTCCATCTCGGCCACGCAGCGTTCGCGGGCGCCGAGACCGCCGCCGCCGTGCTCCGCCGGCATGTTCATTGCGTAATATCCGGCGGCAATCGCTTTCGCCTTGATCTCAGCGAAAAGCTCGTCCGGCACGGCGTCGAGCTTTTCCACAAGCTGCTCGTGCGGCTGCAACTCGGTTTCGACGAAGGCATGGACGCCCTCGGCGATCATGCGCTGCTCGTCGGTCAGAAATGAAGTCATCGCAGACGATCCTCGGTGAAGAACGGGGGACTGAACGGCCCAGCCATCGGCAATCCGCGTTTTATTATGTGAACCATGATTTTATCATTTTGACGATCCTGTCAAGAAATGCGAGGGTCAAAATACGGTGCGACGACGGATGAGACCGGTTGCCGGACCGCGGAAGCAAGGAGACAGGTGCGATGCCGTCCAAGATCACCAAGGGCTATAAACATCTGTTGGAACAGGCAAATTCGGTCGTCACCGCGATCGGACAGGCCGAGGCTATGGCCCTGCTGGGCAACCCGAACTATGTTTTCGTCGATCTGCGCGACCCGCGCGAACTGCACCGCGAAGGCAAGATCCCCGGCGCCTTCCACTGCCCGCGCGGGATGCTGGAATTCTGGATCGACCCGGAAAGCCCCTATGCCAAGCCGATCTTCCAGGAAGACCGGACCTTTATATTCTACTGCGCCTCGGCCTGGCGGTCCGCGCTTTCGGCGCGCACGGCGCAGGATATGGGCCTTGCCCCGGTCGCCCATCTCGCCGGCGGCTTCACCGCCTGGCGCGAGGCCGGGGGCGCGGTCGAGGCCGTCGAGCAGAAGAAGTGAGGCTGCACTCCACAGTTGCAATCGCGTTTCGGATCGTAGAAACAAAGTCGCCGGACCGGGCCGCGAGAGCCTGCGGACTCGGTTGCGTTGGGGAGATGTGATCCGTGTCGACAACCGTCGGGAAAGCGCTGAAAGTGCTGGAGCTGCTGTCGACCTATGGACAGCCGGTGCGCCTTGCCGAACTGTCGCGCGACCTGGCGATGAACAAGAGCACCACCTATCGCCTGCTCGAGAAGATGAGCCAGCTTGGTTATGTCCGGCAGGCACCGACCGACAGCCGCTATATGCTGACGACGCGGATGTGGGCGATCGGCGTGCGCGCCTTCCGCAATTTCGACATCCGGGCCTGGGCCAAGCGCCACCTGGAAGAGCTTGAGAGCGAGCTCCACGAAACCGCCGTTCTCGCAGTTCTTGAAGGAGACGATGTCGTAGTCGTCGATAAGGTAGCCTCGGCGCAAGCGGTGCAAACGCTCTCGCCTTTGGGCAGCCGGTCGCCGATGCACTGCTCCTCGCTGGGCAAGGCGTTGCTCATGGGCGACCCGGCCGGGCTTATGCCGCGGTTGAAACGCCTGCGGAAGTTCACCGACAAGACGATTACGACCCTGCCCGCCCTTCGCGAAGAAATCGCGCGCGCGACGGCCGCAGGCGTCGCCGAAGCCTATGACGAATACAGGGTCGGAGTGAGCGGCGTCTCAGCACCGATCCTCGGCGTGGATGGAGTACTGCTGGGTGTGATCGGCGTCTCGATCCCGACCATGCGCGCGGAAGGCAAGCATCTGGAGGCGATCAAGGCCGCCGTAGGCCTCCACGCGCAAAAACTCTCGCAGGCTCTGGCGGGCGGCAACTGATCGTTTCGGCAGCGCGGCGCGGCTATCGTATTTCGGCGATGCGCCGCCGGGACAGGCCCGGCGGCACCTTCAATAGAGACTGACTTTAGAATTTGACCTTGTCCGCGCCCTTGAGGCCGAGCATCGCGCGCGCCTCATCCGGCGAGGCGATCTCCATCGTCAGTCCTTCAAGAACGCCCCGGATCATCGTGACCTGCTCGGCGTTCGACGTGGCCATGCGGCCGCGGCCGGCATAGAGGCTGTCCTCCAGACCCACGCGCACGTTGCCGCCCATCGTGGCGGCCATCGTGCCCATGTTCATCTGGTGGCGCCCGCCGGCGAGCACGGACCATTTGAACTCCTTGCCGAACAGCCGATCGGCGGTTTCCTTCATGAAATTCAGGTTCTCAGGTCCCGGCCCGATTCCGCCCAGCGTGCCGATAATGATCTGGATGAACATCGGCAACTTCACGAAGCCGCGGTCTACCATGTGCGCCAGATTATAGAGGTGCCCGACGTCGTAGCACTCGAACTCGAATCGGGTGCCGCCGGCGCCAAGCTCGGTCATGATGTGTTCGATATCGGCGAAGGTGTTGCGGAAAATCGCCCCACGGCTGGCTTCGAGGTAATCCTCTTCCCAGTCGTTCAGCCATTTGCCCTTGTACTTGTCTTTCATCATGTAGGTGCCGAAGTTCATCGACCCCATGTTGCACGAACACAACTCGGGCGAGGCGGCCAGCGGCGCGCGCAGGCGCTCTTCGATTGTCATGTAGGTCGATCCGCCGGTGGTCATATTCAGCACGGCATTGGTGCGCGCGCGGATCGAACGCAGGATGTGAAACCAGATACCCAGATCCGCCGTCGGGCGCTGGGTCTCGGGGTCGCGAGCGTGCAGGTGCAGGATGGCCGCGCCCGCCTCGGCGGCGGCGATCGCCTGTTCGATGATCGCGTCGGGCGTCACCGGTAGATAGGGCGACATCGTCGGCGTATGTGTAGCGCCGGTGATCGCGCAGCTGATGATCTTCTTGTCGGCCATTGTCGCTTACTCCGTGTATTCGAGACCGCCGCAGATGCTCATGACCTGCCCGGTGATGGGACGCCCCGTGGGCGCGCAAAGGAACATGACGAGGCCGGCGATTTCTTCCGGTTCCACCATCGTCTTCAGCGACACCGCTTTCAGCGCGATCTCTTCCATTTCCTTGTAGGAAATCTGTTTGGCCGCCGCGCGGTCGGTGAACACGCGCCGGATCCTGTCACCCGCCACCACACCAGGCGCGATGGCGTTGACCCTGATCTGATGCGGTCCAAGCTCGACCGACAGTCCCCGCGCCATCGAGATCACGGCAGCCTTGGAACTGGCGTAAGGCGAACGCAGCGGGAAGGCGAACTTGCCGGCCACGGACGCCATGCAGACGATGCTTCCGCCCTTGCCGGTTGCCTTTAGATGCGGGATCGCAGCCTTGGCGATGTAGAATTGGCCATGCACGTTGACGTCGAAAGTGCGCTTCCACGCTTCGATCTCGATTTCTTCCATCGGCGCGGCAGGACCGGCGATGCCGGCGTTGTTCACCACAATATCGATGCCGCCCATATCGGCGGCGGCCGTTTCGACAAATCGCGCGGCCGAAGCCGGATCGGCCACGTCGCAGACCATCGTGCGCAGCCCAGGCAGCGCCGCGGCAGCAGCGGCAAGCGGCTCCTCCGCAATATCGCAAATCCAGACCTTTGCCCCCGCGCCATGCAGCGCGGTCGCGATGCACAGCCCGATTCCCGAGGCGCCCGCGGTCACGATCGCGCGCTGCGCTGGCCAGAAATCCATTTCAGTCATTGCCGTCTCGTCCTTTCTTCAGCGGCCGGCTGAACCGGCCTTATAGAAATCGTGTCGAACTCAGCCGCGTAGCGCGGCGTAGCCGCCATCCAGCACCGGCGTTCGGCGCTCTTTTGTTCGGGCGCGGAACAACACGCCGGTGTCGCGTGGCCAGAACGAAAAAATCAGCGTCTCGCCGGGGTAGATCGGCCCGGTGAAGCGGCTCGCGAAGCGTTCGAGCCGCGCCGGATTGCCCACGCAAAAGCGGCGGATCACCGTCAAGCAAGCAAGACCGAAGGTTGAGGCGCCATGTAGGATCGGTGCATCGAATCCCGCCGCGCGGGCGGTCACCGGATCGATGTGCAGCGGGTTGCGATCGCCCAAAAGGCGGAACAGCAGCGCCTGATTGGCGGCCGTGGGCACCTCGATCTCGGCGTCCGGCGCGGCGTCGGGCATGCGGAACTGCTCGGCCTCGACGCCGCGAGTGCCGCCAAAGCCACCGCCGCCGCGCAGGAACAGACTCGATAGGCTGGTCGACACCGGATTGCCGGCTTGGATCAAACGGGTTTCCTGATTCACGATGGCGCCCCGCCCCTCGCCCTTGTCGATCAAGCCGACCAGCCGGCTTTGAACCTCGACCTCGCCTTCGGCGGCGAAAACGCCGTGAAACCTGATATCGAGCCCGCCGTGCACGACGCGCGCGAGATCGATGCCGGCCGGTTTTAGCCAGGAATCGTCGAAGCCCAGCATCTGCGCATAGCTTGGAATGACTTGCAGCCCGGCTTCGTAGATGAAGCTCAGTTCCTCGGCACCCGCCCCGACCGCAAGCGCGTAGAGCATGACATCCCGATCGGAATAACGGACTTGGCGCGCAGGAATCGGCAGACTCAGGATCAGGTCAGGGTCGAGAGACATGGCATGGCCTTTGAGCTCGTTGGTGGACCCAGGGTGGCACGGCAACTCCATTTTCGCAACATGACTTCACTATTTGAAACGATTTTCCCGTAAACCTCCAGTTCCGGTGCGTCGGTTTGCTTGACAGAAGATCGCACCAATGGAAACCTTCGTTCAAATAATGAAACTGCATCAGACGCGATCATCCGCGCCCGGCTCGAGAGTTTCGCCATGTCGCCCAAGCGTTTCGCCCATACCTGTCGAAGGCTGCCCCGCGGATCGGCTGGGCCACTTGCTGCGCAGGTCGTGCCGTTCCGCCGAACAAAACGCCGCAGGAACAGCAAAAACGCGGTTGACACACTTCAGTCTCACAGCAATATTCTGAAAATCGGAAATTAATTCCGTTTTTTCGAATTTGCGTGGAGGTCCGGGTGACGGATTGGCGACTTGGAATTGATATTGGCGGGACGTTCACGGACGTCATCGCCGTCTCAACGGCTGGCGCCATGCGTCGTTCGGCGAAAGTACCAAGCCAGCCGCAACAACCGGTTCGCGCCATTGTCGATGCAATCGCTGCCGTGGATCTGACCTGGGACCGGGTCGCCGAGATCGTGCATGGCACCACGATCGTCACCAATGACATTGTCGAACATCGCTACCGTCCCTGCGCGCTGATCGCGACCGCCGGATTTTCCGACACCATCGAGATCGGACGCGGATCGCGCCGCCATCTCTACCGGATGGACCTGCTGCCACGCCCGCCGGCTCTGGTGCCTCGCCATCTGAGGTTCGAGGTGGCCGAGCGGGTGGCCCATGACGGCAGCGTCATGACCGAACTGACCGACGCCGAGATCGCCCGCGTGGTCGACGCGGTGGCGGCGAGCGGCGCGGACACCGTCGCGGTATGTCTCTTGCATTCTTTCCGCAACGCCGAGCACGAAGCGCGACTTGGCGCAGCCCTGCGCACGCGGATCGCCAATGTCAGTCTGTCGCACGAGGTCAGCCCGGAATTCCGCGAATTCGAGCGCATGAACACGACCGTGCTCAACGCCATGATGATGGCCAAGATCAAGAACCACCTGGGCCTGATCGACGCCGAGAAGCCGGATGACAGCCGTCTGCACCTGATGCATTCGGCCAGCGGCATGGCGGCGCCGGCGCTGATTGCCGAACGCCCGCTGATGCTGGCGATGTCCGGACCCGCGGCGGGTGTGGCGGCCGGCTGCAAAACCGCCCGCGACATGGGCACCCGCCATGCCGTGACCTTCGACATGGGTGGCACCACAACCGACATTTGCCTGATCGTCGATCAGAAAGCCGAAATCGCCGTCAACCGCGATCTCGGTGGGCAACGGATCCGGATGCCGATGGTCGCTGTGGATTCGATCGGCGCCGGCGGCGGCTCGATCGCGCGGCTGGTCAGCGGTGCGTTGGTCGTGGGCCCCGAAAGTGCCGGCGCGCGACCGGGCCCGGCCTGCTACGGCACCGGCGGAACCGAAGCCACGGTATCCGACGCCGACATGATCCTTGGCTATCTAAACCCCGAGCGCACGCTCGGTGGGTCGGTGACGCTGTCGATGGAATTGGCGGAGGCGGCGATCCGCTCCCTGGCCGAAAGCATGGGCTTCACGATCCCGAATGCCGCCGCCGGTATCGCGCGCGTCGTTCACGCGAACATGGCTCGCGCACTGCGCCGCGCCTCGATTGAGCGAGGCGTCGATATCCGCCAGTTCGAGATGATTGCTTTCGGCGGTGCCGGTCCTATGCATGCGGTCGAGGTTGCACGGCTGTGCGGGATCGCCCGCATCACCGTTCCCGCATTCTCCTCGGGGTTTTCGGCGCTTGGCTGCGTGGACGCCACGATGAGCTACTCGCGGCAATTCTCCGTGGGCATGAAATCCACCGCATGGCGCGACGAATATCTCGCCAGGCTCGTTGCGGCACAGACCGATGCGTTGACCGCCGCATTGGTCGAAGCGGGCCATGCCGCAAATTCGCTGCTGGTCGATTGCGTGGCGGGCATCCGTTACAGCGGCCAGAGCTATGAGACATCCATCGCCGATCCGGTGCTTGCCGACCGCGACGCGCTCGGCGCGCAGTTCGATGCCGCCCATACCGCGCTCTACGGCTATTCGACCGGCGAAGCCTGGGAACTCGCCTCGCTGCGCATCGAGGTTTCGGCACCCAAAGGCGAAACCGAAAGCGCCACGCCCGACGCGATCGAAAGCAGCATCGCGCCAATCGCCCAGCGCCACGTCACCTTCGAATCTGGCGCTGGCGCGATGGTCGATGTGCTGGACCGCGCGAGGCTTCCCGTCGGCCATGTCTTCAGCGGCCCGCTGATCGTCGAAGACAGTTGGTCCACCACAGTGTTGCCGCCGCAGGATCGGCTGCGCGCCGACGCCTCCGGGAACCTTCATATCGAGGTGACGCTGTGAACCTGGATCCCGTCTCGCTGGAAGTCATCCGCAACGCGCTGACCGCAATCGCCGAGGAAATGTCGATGGTGGTTATGCGTGCGGCGCGCTCGCCCTTGCTGCGCGAGGCGGGTGACCACTCTTCGGCGCTCACCGATGCCACCGGACACCTCGTCGCGCAGGGGCAAGATGTGCCAGTGCATCTGGGCGTCATGAGCTTCACCGTGCGCGAATTCCTCAAGCGTATCCCGGCAGAAAGCCTGCAGCCCGGGGATGTTTGGATCGTCAACTTGCCGGAAGTCGGCGGAAATCATCTGCCCGATGTCAAATTGATCCGCCCGATTTTCGCCGATGGCATGCTTTACGCATTTTCGGTCAGCCTTGCGCACTGGGCGGATGTCGGCGGCGCGATGCCCGGCAGCTATTTTGCCGGAGCCCGCGATGCCTGGCAGGAAGGGCTGCGGATCCCACCGACCCGGCTGGTCGTCGCCAACCAGATGGATGTCGAAAAACTCGGGCTGATCCTGGCTAACGTGCGCGGTCCGGAAGAGCGCCGCGGCGACATCCTCGCGCAAATCGCGGCCACGACAGTTGCCGCGCGGCGGCTGAACGATCTAACCGTCAAGCATGGTGTGGCGTGGATGCGACTGGCCTTCGATGCGATTCACGACCGGGCCGAACGCCAGATGCGCGAGGCGATCCGCGCAATACCGAATGGCGTCTATACCGGCGAGGACTGGATGGACGACGATGGTCACGGCGGCGCGCCGGTGCCGATCCGCGTGACCATCACCATCGAGAACGAGACCGCCACGTTCGATTTCAGTAACAGCGCCGATGCGGTGCCGGGACCGATCAACACCACGCCCTTCATCGCTGGGGCGGCGGCCTTTTATGCAATGAAGGCGCTTTATGGCCCCGACATCCAACCCAGCGGAGGCTGCTACCGTCCGCTGACCGTCGTAACCCGGCCCGGCTCGATCGCCGATGCGGGCAATACTCGGCCGGTCGTGGGCGGCAACCACGAGACATGCCAACGTTTTGCCGATGCAATCTTCCATGCGCTCGTACCGATCGCGGCGGAAAAGCTCAGCGCCGGAGGGCCGACGACGGCGGGTCTGCTGATCTTCGGCACGCGGACGCCCAATGGCGATTGGTCAACTTTCTATGAGGTCCACTCGGGTGGTGAAGGCGCGCGCATTGACCGCGACGGCGTGGCGGCAACCCGCGTCCACCTTGCAAATGTGATGAATACCCCTGCCGAAGTCATCGAGGCGGAATATCCGATCACCGTGGAGTTCCAGCGCCTGCGCGAAGGCTCCGGCGGTGCGGGAAAGCATACCGGCGGCGAGGGCGTCGCCCGCGGTTACAGGATGCGCGCGGATGATGTGTCTCTCACGACAATGTTCGAACGCGCCGTCGTGCCGCCCTACGGTCTGGAAGGCGGCGCACCGGGCGCCCTTTTCAGGGCGACACTGAAACGCGCGACAGGGACTGAAGAAGCCCTGCGCGGCAAGCAAAACATCCAGATCGGCAAAATGGATCTGGTTGTCGTGGAGTCCTGTGGCGGTGGCGGCTATGGCCGTGCACCAACTGGGGCTTGAACCGTAACGAAACTTCCGACAGCAACAGGATGGGATAGAACATGCGTAGACGTGAATTTCTTGGAAGCGGGATCGCCTTTGGCGGCGCCGCAGCTCTGGGGATTGCATTCCAGCCCCGCCTCGCTCTTGCCCAAAGCCAAACCGGCGTGATCCGGGTTCTGGCCGAGGGTCCGCCCAATACCTTCGACCCGGCCGGCACCGGCTACAACATTCCCTCGGTGAACATCACCTGGAACGTCTACGACCGGCTTGTGACCTTCGGTCAGAAGCCGCTGACAGGTCCCGACCAGCAAGGCGCCTTCATCTACGATTACGACAACATCGTACCGCAGGCCGCCGAAAGCTATAAAGTCGCGCCGGACGGCAAGTCGATCACCTTCAATCTGCGTAAGGGTGCGACCTTCCATGACGGCACTCCGGTCACGGCCGCGGATGTGAAATGGTCGCTCGACCGCGCGATCAATGTCACGACCGCGAAGAATCAGATGGGCACCGGCTCGATGAAGGATGCGAAGCAGTTCATCGTCGTCGATGACATGACGATTCGGGTCGAAACCGACCTGGCCGACCGGTTCACCGTGCCGAACCTCGCGCTGCTGTTTCCGGCGATCTTCAATTCCAAGGTCTGCATGCAACATACGACCGCGTCGGATCCTTGGGCACAGGAATGGCTGAAGACGAACGTGGCCGGCGGCGGTCCATTCAAGCTGGCAAGCTATCAGGCCGGACAGCAATTCGTGCTGGAACCCTTCGCCAACTGGAAGAACGGCCCGAGCAAGAGCACCGCGAAGATCCTCTATCAAATCGTGCCGCAGGCCGCGAGCCGCCGCATCGCCGCTGAGCGGGGCGAGGCCGACCTGGTGCGCGACCTTCCCGGCCGCGATATCGCCGCCATGATTGCCGAGGGCAAGGTCAAGGTCCTCGGTATCGCCAATCCCTCCACCGTCACCTACATCGCCATGAACAACGGCATCGCGCCCTTCGACAACCTCAAGGTCCGCCAGGCGGTTGCTTACAGCGTGCCCTATCAGGCCATGTTCGATGCCGTGCTTTACAAGCGCGGCAATCCGATGTTCGGCGGCCCGGCTAAAGTCACCTCGCCCGAATGGCCATCCCCGCTGCCCTACACGCAGGATCTGACCAAGGCCAAGGCGCTTTTGACCGAGGCGGGCTTCCCCAGCGGGTTCGAAACCACCTTCTCGATCGACGCAGATGACGTGACGGTTTCGGAACCCGTCGCAATCCTGATGCAAGAGGCGCTCGGCAAGATCGGTATCAAGGTCACCATCAACAAGATACCCGCGGGCCAGATGGGAACGCTGCTAACCGAAAAGAAGCTGCCCCTGTTCATCGCCAACGCCGGCGCATGGCTGCGCAGCCCCGACTACTTCTTCCGCATCTTCTACCAGGGAGACACTCGGTGGAATTTCGGCAGCTACGCAAACCCGGAAATGGTGAAGATCGTCGCCGACGCGCGCTGGGAAACCGACCCGGCGAAATATAACGCGCTGGTCATGCGGATGATCGAACTGGCCCGCACCGAGGTTCCGGTGATCCCGCTGTGGTCGGCGTTCCAGGACACCGTCGTCAGCAAGGGCATGCACGGCTATACTTACATGTTCCACCGTTCGCTCGAACTGCGGCACCTAACCAAGTCCTGACATTGACATCGCGGGCGGGTACGGCACTGTTGTACCCGCCCGCAGCCTTTTTATCCGGAACAGACAATGCGGACGTCACTCTTGAAAGTCATCTTATTGCGCCTGTGGAGCGCAATCCCCGTCCTGTTCGGGGTGCTGGTGGTGACCTTCGTCCTGATCCGGGCCCTGCCGGGGGATCCGGCCATCCATTATGCGACCAGCCCTAATGCCGGCCCCGAGGAGATCGAGCAAATCCGCCGTCAGTTCGGCCTCGACCGGTCGGTGATCGAGCAATTCGTGATCTATCTCAGAGAGCTGTTCCGCGGGAATTTCGGCAACTCAATGGTGACTGGGCAGACGGTCCTGTCGGATTTCGCCACGCGCCTTCCTGCAACGATCGAACTTGCGATGATGGCCTTCTTCTTCGCGATCGTGCTGTCATTGCCCGCCGGCATCATGGCGGCGATCTGGCGCAATTCCTGGTTCGACCAGTTGTGCCGCGTCGTCTCGTCCGTTGCGGCGGCCATGCCGGTGTTCTTTTTTGGGCTGCTGTTGGTCTACGTCTTCTACTTCAAGCTCGGTGTCGCGTCGGAGCCGATCGGACGCTGGCCTAGCATGATCATCCCGCCCGCTCCGATCACCGGCTTCGCCACCATCGACACGCTGATGACTGGCGACTGGGAGCTGTTCCGCATGGCGGTGGCCAAAATGATCATGCCCGCGGCGTCAATGGCGATCTTCGCGATTGCGCCCTTGCTGCGAATGATGCGCGGCTCGATGATCGACGCGCTGGACAGCGACTATGTACTGGCCGCCCGCGCCTTCGGGCTGTCGCGGATCCGAGTGATCCTGCGCTATGCCCTGCCCAATGCGATGCTGCCGGTGCTCGCGACCATGGGCATGGTCCTGTCCACCATGCTGGGCGCAAACATCATGATCGAAAAGCTTTTCTCCTGGCCCGGTATCGGCGCCTATGCAGTAAATTCGCTGATCGCGGTCGATTACGCCCCGGTACAGGCCTTCGTCCTCATCGTGGCGAGCCTGTTCGTCGCGATGACGCTGGTGATCGACATACTCTCAGCCGCGGTCGATCCGCGCTACAAGCTAAAGCGATGACCCCGTGATTTCGATTGCCAACATCCGTTTCATCCTGCGCCGCAATTTCGTCACTGGGATCGCCGCTGTCCTGATTGTCGTCCTGATGATCGTGGCACTGATCGGCCCCTACGTGGTGCCGCACGACCCGCTGACGACAAACCTGCGTGAGGTTCTGCGCCCGCCGTCATCGGCCTTCTGGTTTGGCACCGACCATCTTGGCCGCGACATCTTCAGCCGGGTAATCGTGGCGGCGCGGCTTGATTTCGCCATCGCCATTGTCGCGGTCAGCCTTTCTGCGGCTGTTGGCGTCTCAATCGGCGCGTTCTGTGGCTATGTCGGCGGTCGGATCGACCGGGCCATGAGCCGGATCGTTGACGTGATGATGGCCTTCCCGCTGTTCGTCGCCGCGATGGCCCTGGTTGCGGTCTTCGGCAACTCCGTGGAAAGCATCGTTCTGGCCACCGCGATCATCAACCTGCCCTTCTATTTCCGCCTGATGCGCGCCGAGATCAACGCCCGGCGCGAGGCCGGCTATGTCGAGGCCGCGATTATCAACGGCAACAATACGCGGCAGGTGATCTTTCAATTCCTGATTCCGAATTCGATGCCGCCGGTGGTGGTTCAAATCTCGCTGAACCTCGGTTGGGCAATCCTGAACACCGCGGGTCTGGCCTTCATCGGGCTCGGCGTGGCGCCACCGACGCCGGAATGGGGCATCATGATCCAGGAAGGCGCGGCGATGATGGTCTCGGGCCAGTGGTGGGTCGTGGTCTTTCCGGGACTTGCACTTGTGCTTGCCGTCTTCTGCTTCTCGCTTCTGGGCGATGGCATCCGCGACATCATGGATCCGAGGCGGCGCAGCTGATGGCAAGACTTCTTGAAGTCGAAAATCTAACGCTGGGGTTCGAGACAAGCGGCGGCCTCGTGCCGGCATTGCAGGGTGTC
>JAQSCR010000416.1:0-462 GCA_029945495.1 Pseudolabrys sp.
TACTTCAAATTGCCGCAGAAGCGCTGGATGCGCGTGCAGGCATCTTCCAGGTCCTCGGTCTTGGTGGCGTAGGAAATGCGGAACGCCGGCCCGAGCCCGAAGGCCGAGCCCTGCACCACCGCGACGCCTTCGACCTCTAACAGCTCGGTAACGAAGTCCTCGTCGGTGGCGATCTTCTTGCCGCCCGGTGCGGTCTTGCCGATGGTGCCGGCGCAGGACGGATAGACGTAGAACGCGCCTTCCGGCGTCGGGCACTTGATGCCGTTGGCCTGGTTGAGCATCGACACGACGAGATCGCGCCGCTCCTTGAAGATGACGTTGTGCCTGGCGATGAAGTCCTGCGGACCGTTGAGCGCCTCGACCGCCGCCCATTGCGACGCCGCCGCCGGGTTCGAGGTCGACTGCGACTGGATCATCGCCATCGCCTTGATCAGCGGCTCCGGACCGCCGGCATAGCCGATG
>JAQSCR010000416.1:472-18085 GCA_029945495.1 Pseudolabrys sp.
AGCCAGTCATGCAATAGGCCTTCGACGTGCCGTTGATCGTCAGCGTGCGCGGATAGAGCTGCGGCTCGACCTGCGCCGGCGTCGTGAACACGAAGTCGTCATAGGTCAGGTGCTCGTACATGTCGTCGGTCATGACGTAGACATGCGGGTGCTTGAGCAGCACGTCTGTCAGAGCCTTCAGCTCGGCGCGCGTATAGGCGGCGCCAGTCGGGTTCGACGGCGAGTTCAGCAGCAGCCACTTGGTCTGCGGCGTGATCGCCTTCTCGAGCTGCGCCGCGGTCAGCTTGAAGCCGCTGTCCATCGAGCAGACGACCTCCACCGGCGTGCCGCCGGCGAGATAGACCATGTCGGGATAGCTCACCCAATACGGCGCCGGGATGATGACCTCGTCGCCGGGGTTCATCGTCGCCATGAAGGCGTTGTACAGAACCTGCTTGCCGCCGGTGCCGACGCTGATCTGCGACGGCTTGTAGTCGAGCTCGTTCTCGCGCTTGAACTTGCCGGCGACCGCCGCCTTCAGCTCGGGGATGCCGTCGACATTGGTGTACTTCGAGGCGCGGCCTTCGCGGATCGCCTTGATCGCGGCTTCCTTGATGTTCTCCGGCGTGTCGAAATCCGGCTCGCCGGCGCCCAGGCCAATGACGTTGCGACCGGCGGCTTTGAGCGCGCGCGCCTTGTCGGTCACCGCAATGGTCGGTGACGGCTTGATGCGCTTGAGGCTGTCCGCGAGAAAGGCCATGGGGGCTCCAAAAATCGGTCCAATTGCTGGATTTGAGTGTCGTAAAGGCCCAATTGGGCAACAGCAAGTCGCAAAGATTGATGCAGAGATCAAGCTTGTTGATGTCATCCCAGCAACGCACCTTTAAGGGGCCGCTGCTACCCCTAGACGATGGCCGGATTGATCGAAACCCTGCGCTACGGCGCCTGGCTGACCCGCGAGCGCATGCGGCTGGTGGCGGTGCTGCTCCTCGCCGCCACGCTGGCCGGCGCCGTATTCCTGGCCGCCACCTCGGACGGGCGCAACGACCGTTTCGGCCGGCCGCTCGGCACCGATTTCTCCAATGTCTACGCCGCCGGCACTTTTGTCCTCGCGGGCAAGGCCGCCGTCCCGTTCGACCCGGCCCGCCAATACGCGCGAGAGCAGGCGATCTTCGGCACCGACACGCAGTTCTATGGTTGGCACTACCCGCCGTTCTTCCTGGGGCTCGCGGCGCTGCTGGCGCTGATGCCCTATTGGCTGGCGCTGGCGCTCTGGCAGGGCGTGACGCTGGTGCTTTACGTGCTCGCGGTGCGGGCGGTCCTTCTTATCCCTCCCCCGCTTGCGGGGGAGGGTGGCCTGCGAAGCTGGCCGGATGCGGGCGCGGCGATCGTCCCCGACATTACTACCCCACCCGTCTCCGCCCTTCGGGCGGAGCCACCCTCCCCTTTCAGCGGAGGGATAGAACGGCTGTGGCTCCTCCTCGCACTCGCCTTCCCGGCGGTGTTCATCAATCTCGGCCACGGCCATAACGGCTTCCTCACTGCCGCGCTGTTCGCCGCCGGCCTCCTCCAGCTCGACCGGCGGCCGTGGCTTGCCGGCGTGCTGTTTGCCTGTCTCGCTTACAAGCCGCAATTCGGTCTGTTGATTCCGGTCGTGCTCACGGCGAGCAGCCGCTGGCGCGCCTTCGTGTCGGCCGCCATCACCGTCGCCCTGCTCGCGCTCGCCGTGACACTCGCCTTCGGCACTGACGTGTGGCGCGCCTTCCTCGCCTCCACGACGTTCACGCGCACGGTCGTGCTCGAACAAGGCGGCACCGGCTGGCACAAGATCCAAAGCGCGTTTTCGGTCGTGCGCATGTGGGGCGGCGGCATTGCGCTCGCCTATTCCGTGCAGATCGCGACGACACTGTTCGTCGCCGCCGCGCTCGCCTGGCTGTGGCGCGGCCGCGCGCCATTTGCGCACAAGGCCGCCGCCTTGATGATCGGCACCGTGCTCGCGACGCCCTACAGCCTCGATTACGATCTGATGCTGCTCGCGCCCGCGATTGCTTTCCTCGCCGCCGACGGAATGCAGCGCGGCTTCGCCCCGTGGGAGAAAACCATCCTCGCTTTGTTGTGGATCGCGCCGCTCGTTACTCGCTTGGTGGCGCAGGCTACGCTGATACCGGTGGCGGTTCCGGCAATGTTGCTCTGCTTCATGTTTTTGCTGCGCTGCGCCATGGTGGAAAATGCGGCGCCGGGGCAGTGGCGTTTTGCCGCCCGCACCCTAAAATAGCAGTCGAAGAGCCGGACAACGGCCGCAATCTCGTCAGGGAGTGCGCCATGAAGCTTTCCGCCGACCAGGTCAAAGCCTTCGACGAACAAGGCTATGTCTTCTTTCCGAATTGTTTCTCGGAAGAAGAGATCGCGCTGCTGCGCTCTGAGGCCGACAACATTCTCAAGCTCGACCGCCCCGAAGTCTGGCGCGAAAAATCGGGCGCGCCGCGCACTGCCTTCGCCGCCCACAAGTTCAACAAGGTGTTCGAGGTGATGTCGCGCCACCCGCGGCTGGTCGAGCCTTTGATGCAGCTGTTCGGCGAGAGCGTCTATGTCCATCAGTTCAAGCTCAACGCCAAGGCCGCCTTCGAAGGCGACGTCTGGCAATGGCATCAGGACTACGGCACGTGGCAGCGCGACGACGGCATGCCCGAGCCCCGCGCGATGAATATCGCGATCTTTCTCGACGACGTACTGCCGATCAACGGCGCGCTGATGCTCATCCCGAAGAGCCACAAGCAGGGCGTGCTCGCCGCCGGTCACGACGTCACCACGACATCTTATCCGTTATGGACGCTCGACAAGGAGACAGTGACACGGCTCGCGCAAGAAGCTGCCGGCGCCGATGGCGTCGGTATCGTCGCACCGACCGGCAAGGCCGGCTCGGTGCTGATGTTTCACGGTAATCTGGTGCACGCCTCGCCGCCGAACATCACGCCCTACCCGCGCAAGATCGTCTATCTGACCTTGTGCGCGGTCTCCAACCACATCACCAAATTCACCCGGCCGGAATTCATCGCACATCGCGACTTCACGCCGATCGTGCCGGTGGAGGACGATGCGCTGGTGGAATACGCCCGCGCCCACCGGATCGCCGCGGACTAAAGTTCTCATAACGAGGCGTTGCGCAGGTAACGTTGTTCGTTATGCGTCGCAGATAAGAATCGTTTTAAGAAATTGTCGCGTACCGGCCTTGTTGTTGCCGGACTTTGCCTGCCCTATCCGCCGCGTTAGACTTCGCGCGAAGGACGCCGTCGTATGTACACGCTCTATTCGATGCAACGATCCGGCAATAGCTACAAGGTCCGCCTGGCGCTGGCCCGGCTCGGTATTCCATATCGGCAGGTCGAGATCGACATCCTGCGCGGCGAAAGCCGCACACCCGAATTCCTCGCCAAGAATCCAAGCGGCCAAGTGCCGCTGTTGGAAGTCGCGCCCAATCGGCACTTGGCCGAATCGAACGCCATACTCTGGTACGTCGCCGGCGGCACCACCTTGGCGCCGGAAGGCCGCATCGAGCGCGCCGAGGCGATGCAGTGGATGTTCTTTGAACAGCACAGCCTCGAGCCGAATATCGGCGCCGCCTATTTCTGGCTCTGCCTGGTCAAAGGCGGGCGCGACCTGCAGGGCCACGCGATCGAGGGCTGGATGGAAAACGGCTATCGCGCGCTCGGCGTGATGGAGATGCATCTCTCCAAGCACGACTATTTCGTCGACAAGCGCTTCACCATCGCCGACATCGCCCTCTACGCCTACACCCATCTGGCGCACCATTGCGACTTCGACCTCGGCCGCTATCCGGCGGTGCGCGCCTGGCTCGACCGGGTGGAGCGCGAGCCCGGCTACGTGTCGATGGACTGGCAGTCGCAATCCGAGGCGGCCGAATAGCGCTGAAAGCACAGCGCCCGGCATCGCGGCAAGCCGTTGATTAACCTCTCGTTAACCATGTGCGCCACGAAAACGCCGCGGTTCTCCAACGGCTTTGCCTTAATCGGGCCGAACCAACGCCCGCTTCGCGCGTTACGACAACCAGATCGGATCGTGGGTTTCCCGACCGAAAAGGTGGTTTCGTCATGCGCAAGCACATTGAAAATCACGGCTTTGCCGCTCCGGTCGAGCGCGCGCTCGTCACCGAGCGCCGCAGCCGGGTCTTGGCCGAACTGTTCGCCATTGGCGGCCTGGTCGCCTCGACCCTGGTCGCCGCCACCGTCATCTCGATCGGCGCGGCGCGCGCGCAGGTCGCCGACGGCGTGATCGACAACGAAGGCAGCCTGTTCGCCATCGCTTTGGTGCTCGGTCTCGTCTTCATCGCCATCGGCGGCTTTTCGCTGCTGCCGCCGCGCGCGCGGCGCCACCGGCACGAGGCTTCGAGGCGTCGCGGCGTCGAGGTGTCGCAATCGCCAGTCCGCCTCGCGATCGGCTACGATGGTTCGCATGAAACCGCGCGCGGCATTCATCGGTCTCTTTCTGGTCCTGCCAATGGCCGCTGGTGCGGCCGAACCCACCTTCGACTCCTCCGCCGGTCCGCTTAAGGTCGACACCGTGGCGCGCGGGCTGGTGCACCCTTGGGCGCTCGCGTTCCTGCCCGATGGCCGCATGCTGGTCACCGAACGGCCCGGCCGCATTCGCATCGTCACGCGCGACGGAGTACTGTCGCCGCCACTTGGCGGCGTGCCAAAAGTATTTGCTTCGGGTCAGGGCGGCCTGCTCGACGTCATCCTCGATCGCGATTTCGGCAAGAACCAAACCATCTACTTCAGTTTCGCCGAACCGTTTGACGGCGGCGGTCGCACCGCCGTGGCTCGCGCGACGCTCAACGCCGGCGGAACGCCGAGCCTGGCCGATGTCAAAGTCATCTACCGGCAGCACGGCCCGGCCTCGCGCGGCAACCATTTTGGCGGCCGTATCGTGCACAGCAACACCGGTTATCTGTTCGTCAGTAACGGCGAACACTTCACCGACCGCGACATGGCGCAGACGCTCGACAACGATCTCGGCAAGATCGTACGCATCGCGCCGGACGGCACGGTGCCGACAGACAATCCATTCAACGGACGGCCCGGCGCGCGGCCGGAAATCTGGTCCTACGGTCACCGCAATCCGCAGGGCCTCGCCATGAACCCGGCCGACGGCACGTTGTGGGAGCAGGAACACGGCGCCATGGGCGGCGACGAGATCAACGTAATCGCTCCCGGCAAGAACTACGGTTGGCCGGTGGTCAGCTATGGCGTCAATTACGACGGCAGCAAAGTCGGCACCGGCAATACGCAGGCGCCGGGCATCACCGATCCGCTTTGGCACTGGACGCCGTCGATCGCGCCGTCCGGCATGACGTTTTATACCGGCGATCTGTTTCCCGGCTGGAAGGGCAATCTGTTCAACGGCGCGCTGAAGTTTCAATTGCTGTCGCGGCTCGAGATCAAAGACGGCCGTGTCGTCAAGGAAGAGCGGCTGTTGCAGGGCCTCAGCGAGCGCATCCGCGACGTGCGGCAGGGACCGGACGGCGCGCTCTATCTGCTCACCGACAATGACGCCGGCCGCATCCTGCGCGTCAGCCCGGCGAAGTGAATGGTCATTCCGGGACGGCACGAAGGGCCGGACCCGGAATCCAGAAACAAACACATGCGCTTGCGTCTGGATTCCGGGTTCGCGCTGAAGCGCGCCCCGGAATGACATGACTACAACTTGTGAAACACAAAAAACGCGCCGGCAGCGATCAGCAAGAAGCCGAAGCCCTGGCTCCAGGTCAGCGCCTCTTTCAGATAGAATGTCGAGAACAGCGCGAAGATCACCAAAGTGATGACTTCCTGCATGGTCTTGAGCTGCGCCGGCGAATAGACCGAACTGCCGATACGGTTGGCCGGCACCGCCATGCAATATTCGAAGAAGGCGAGCCCCCAGCTGATGAAGATGACGCTGATCAGCGGCACTTCCTTGAAGCGCAGGTGCCAATACCAGGCCGTGGTCATGAACAGATTGGAGCCGACCAGAAGCGCGATCGGCAGCAGATAGGGCGAAAGACCGGGCAGAAATGCTGGCATGATAATCTCGGGCTGAACGGGGAATAGGAAGCGTTTGATCTAGCGGCATCGTTCATCGCCGGCCACAACTTTCGGTTTTAGCGGCTTGCCGTTGCCGCGAATTTGATCGGCTGTGTTGTCATTTCGCCGCATCGGCCCATGATAGATTTTCGCGCGACTTTTGTGCCGCGGCCGGAGCCTGACGATGACGACGAAGACTGTGACGGCTTTGTTGGCCCTGGCGCTCGCGTGCGCTGCTCCGGCGCTGGCGCAGAAGGCTCAGGCGCAAAAGCCTATGGCGCCGGCCGCGCCGTACAAAGCGGTGGCCGTCGTGCCGCCCGGCGAGATGACCGATGCCGCGCTGATCGAATTGCGCGGCCAGATCGGCGACGCCGCCAAGCGCCGCGACGCATCCGCGCTGGCGCGGCTGGTCGTCGGCACCGGATTTTTCTGGCAGCGCGATCAACGCGACGCCGCCAACAAACGCAAATCCGGCTTCGACAATCTTTCCGCCACGCTGGGCCTTGCCAACAAGGACAGCGCCGGCTGGGACATTCTTACCGGCTATGCCGAGGACCAGACCGCCTCGCCGTCGCCGGGTCATAAAGGCGCGGTCTGCGCGCCGGCCGATCCGGGCTACGACCGCGCCGCCTTCGACAATCTGCTCAAGGCGACCCAGACCGATGTCGCCGAATGGGGCTACACGGTGTCAAGCGGCATCGAGGTGCACGCCACCGCCGCGGCCACCGCGCCGGTGGTCGAGAAGCTCGGCCTGCATGTCATTCGTGTCATGCCGGAGACCAAGCCGGGCTCTGCCGCCTATCAGCGCATCGCCACGCCCGCCGGCAAGATCGGTTATGTCTCGATTGACGCCATCGCGCCGTTCGGCAATGACCAGATCTGTTACGTCAAGGATGCTGGCGCCTGGAAGATCGGCGGCTATATCGGCGGCGGCGAGCCACAGTAGATCGACATGACCGCAGCGCCGGACAATCCATCGCGTCAACTCGCCTGCGCGCAATGCGGCGCCGTGTTCGCCTGCAATCTGGCCGGCGGCTGCTGGTGCGCGGAGGAACCGTACCGGGTGCCGATGCCGGAAACCGCCGCGCAGGACTGCCTGTGTCCGGCCTGCCTGCGCAAGCTGGCGGCGGCGTCGCCGGACACCGTGCGGCGTAGCGATATACCGTAAGGCCGGAAACAAACCCGCCGTGACACCGCGGCCGTTTCTGTGCCAGTTTGCGCCGCACCTACCTTGAGCCTTCCCGCCGCTTCACTTCCACTCTCGTCACGCCGGACACCGCGATTCATGTTGCGCAAGATTCTTGACCTGTTGCCCGGCGTTTTGCTCTGCGTCGCGATTACCATTGTCGCCCTGGTGCTACAGGCGATCGAGGTCCACTTCGCCGGCGAGCCCTATCTCGAAGCTTTGGTCGCGGCCATCCTGATCGGCGTCGCCATCCGCAGCGTCTGGCAGCCGAGCGGTTTCTGGGACCCCGGCATTCGCTTCAGCGCGAAATTCCTGCTCGAAGTTGCCATCGTGCTGCTGGGCGCCTCACTCAGCGCGACCGCCGTGCTCGACCTCGGCCCGCTGCTGCTCGTCGGCATCGCCGCCACCGTCGTTATGGCCATCTTCGCCAGCTATGCGATCGGCCGCGCCTTCGGCCTGCCGCAGCGCATGGCCATTCTGGTCGCCTGCGGCAATTCGATCTGCGGCAATTCCGCCATCGCCGCGGTCGCGCCGATCATCGGCGCCGACGGTGACGACGTCGCCTCCTCGATCGCCTTCACCGCCGTGCTTGGCGTCGTCGTCGTGCTGGCGCTGCCGTTCCTGGTGCCGATCCTGCATCTGTCGTTGACGCAATATGGCGTCCTCGCCGGACTGACCGTCTATGCGGTGCCGCAGGTGCTGGCGGCGACCTTGCCGATCGGCGCGCTGGCCAACCAGATCGGCACCGTGGTCAAGCTGGTGCGCGTGCTGATGCTCGGACCGGTGGTGTTCGGTCTGTCGCTGGTCGCCGGACGCCTGCGGCGGACCGCGTCGCCGGATCAGACGGCGGCGGGTAGCAAACTGAAATTCGGCGAATTGGTGCCGTGGTTCATTGTCGGCTTTCTCGTCGCCGCCCTTGCCCGCTCGTTCGGATTTATCCCGCAAGGCGCGATCAAGCCGATCGTTACGGTCGCCGGTCTGCTCACCACCGTGTCGATGGCCGCGCTCGGCCTCGGCGTCGACATTCGCGTCGTCGCCCGCGCCGGCGCGCGCGTCACCGCGGCGGTCACCGTGTCGTTGATCGCCCTCGCCGTCATCAGCCTCGTGCTGATCCACGTCACCGGCATTCAATAGTCGCGCCGCCGCGCTGTCATCGTCTTGTCATCAACCGGGCGGTCTCTCTCGCTATCCAGCGCGCGAGAGACGCCAAAGAGACGCCATGACCGTCAGCGACAAAGCCGCCGCCGACCTCGCCGATGCCGCGCCTGCCACCGGCATCGTCTGGGCCTACCGCTTCAACCCCGACGGTAGCGCCGAGAAAATCCCCAACGAAAGTGTCGACGCCGTCATGGCCGCGCATGGCGCCGGCTGGATCTGGGTGCATCTGGCGCTCGCCGACAAGCGCTGCCGCGGCTGGATCGCGCAGCATGCGCCGTTATCCGAGATGGCGCGCGAAGTGCTCGCCGGCCCGGACAAGCATTTGCGCCTCGACATTCTCGGCCACGAGATCGTCGGCGTCGTGCCGGACCTGCATCAGGGCCTGACCCAGGAAAGCGACGATCTGGTGCGGCTGCGCTTCGTCATGACCGACCGCATGCTGATCACCGCCCGCCAGCAGCCGGTGCATTCGGTCGAGGTCAACCGGCGCGCCATCGAAAGCGGCAAACGCTTTCCGACCGCCGTGTCGTTTCTCGACGCGGTGATCGACCAGTTCGCCGACGCCATCGGCCGCATGGCCGAACGGCTCGGCAACGAGCTCGACAGCGTCGAGGAAAACGTCATGCAGGAGGAGCCGGCCGACGAACAGCGCCGCATCGGCCGCGTGCGCTTGCAAGCGGTGCGCGTACACCGACAACTGGCGCAGCTCAAGACCATGTTCGCCCGGCTCGAGCCGCGGCTCGCCGCGCATAATCCGCACGTCGCCGAAGCCATCGGCGCCCTGGCGCAGAAGCTCGACTCGATCGATCACGAGGTCGGCTCACTTTACGAGCGCGCCCGCCTGCTGCTCGACGAAGCCGCCGCCAAGGTGAGCGCGCTCACCAACAGACGGCTGTTCACGCTCTCCATCCTCACCGCCTGCCTGCTGCCGCCTACTTTGGTGACCGGCTTCTTCGGCATGAACACCAAGGACATGCCGTTCCAGAACACCGACGGCGGCACATGGCTGGCGCTGGCGGTGGCCTTCGCCGCCGGCGCCGTGACGTTCTGGGCGCTGCGGCGGCTGCGGGCGCTTTGAAAACGGCAGGCGCGACAAAAAAGCCTGTTCTCCGGTTTGACAAGCTGAGCCCGCCGCCCCTAGGCTGCCGGCAATAACAAGACGTCATACGTCATACAAGGGAGGGCACTACTATGAAGAAACTGGCTTTGCTGGGCTTTGCCGCAGTTTTCGCGACCACGGCCGCCCACGCGCAAATCGTCACCAAATATTCCGGCATTCAGCCGAACGACCACCCGGCCAGCTATGCCGAGGAATATTTCGGCGAAGAGGTTGGGCTCCTGACCAAGGGCGCGATCAAGATCGAGGTCTATCACAATACCCAGCTCGGCGACGCCGTCGCCAACGTACAGAGCGTGCGCAACGGCACCATCGGTTTCACCACCGTGTCGGCCTCGAACCTGAACCAGGTCGTGCCGGCGATGGACATGTATTCGCTGCCGTTCCTGTTCAAGAATGCGGCGCATTTCTGGTGGTTCCTGGCGCAGCCGGAAGCCGCCGCGCTGGCCAAGCCGCTCGAAGACAAGGGCATCAAGGTGCTCGGCTACATCGACAGCGGCGCGCGCAACTTCTTCACCGACAAGGAAGTGAAGACGCCCGACGACCTCAAGGGCGCGAAGATCCGCGTCATGGCCTCGCCGGTGATGGTCAACACCATGAAGGCCCTGGGCGCGACCGGCGTGCCGGTGGCCTGGTCGGAACTCTACACCGCGTTGCAGACCGGCGTTGTCGATGGCGCCGAGAACAACCATCCGTCGGTGGTCGCCAAGAAGTTCTACGAGGTGTCGAAATACTACACCCTCGACGAACACATGCGCATTCCGGACGTGATGATCATGTCGATGAAGCTCTATAATTCGCTCACCCCCGAGCAGAAGAAGGCGGTCGAGGAAGCCGGCCAGCGCGCCCAGGCCTATATGCGCGGCGCGTGGCATGTATCCGAAGTGAAGGACCTCGCCGAGCTCAAGGGCAAGTTCAAGGGCATCAACACCGTCGACAAAGCGCCGTTCGTCAAGGCGGTGTCCGGCATGGTGGCTGAGGAAGCCAAGCGCCTCGGCGTCGAAAAGACCGTGGCTTTCGTCGTCGACAGCCAGAAAAAATTCTAACGGCCGTGGCTTAGGTTCGATGCGTACAAGGGTGGCGGATGAACCGCCACCCTTCGTATCTTTGGGGGAATAAAGTGGCTTTGCTTCGCGTATTCGACCGCTTCATCGCCTGGGTTGCGGCGCTGGTGCGCATCGTCTGCATCCTGCTGGCGACCGCCCTGTTTGCCATCATTATCGCGGCCGTCGTGGCCCGCTACGGCTTCGGCCAGGCGGTGTCGTGGACGGAAGAGGTGCCGCGCTATCTCCTGATCTGGATTTCGTTTCTCGGCGCCGCGAGTTGCGTACTGCGGCGCGAGCATGTCGGTTTCGACGTGTTGTTTTACATGTTGCCGAAACGGCCGCGCAAGGCGCTCGGCATCTTCCTCAGCCTTCTCATCTTCGGTTTCGGCTGGGTGATTTTCCGCTACGGCGTCGTCTTCGTGCAGGATTTCGGCTCCGACCTGATGGAGACAATTCCCTACGCCAACTACTGGTACTACCCGGCGATGCCGATCTCGGGCTTCTTGATCATGCTGTTCTCGGTCAAGGTCATGGTCGATGAATGGCGAAGCAAGGATGCGGGCGCGCTGGCCGGCTCCTCGGTCGAAACGGTGGGCATGGAGCAACCGCGATGACCCTTATTATCCTGGGTCTCGCCTTCCTTGTCCTCACGCTCATCGGCCTGCCGATCTCATTCGCCGTCGGCGTCGCGTCGGTGATCGCGACCTTTTTGCTGCCCGGCGTCGACAACGCCACCATCGTCCAGCGCATGCTCACCGCGATCAACACCTTCCCGCTACTGGCGGTGATTTTCTTCGTCTTCGCTGGTGTGTTGATGGCCAAGGGCGGCATTGCCCGCCGCCTGGTGATGATGGCCGAAGTGCTGGTCGGCTGGCTGCCCGGCAGCCTCGCCCAGATCGTCGTCGTCGCCTCGATGTTCTTCGGCGGCGTCACCGGCTCGGCGGTCGCCGAGGTTTCCTCGATCGGCGCGATGATGATTCCGGCGATGGAGAAGGACGGCTATTCCCGCCGTTTTGCCACCGCCATCGTGCTGATGGCCGCGACCATGGGGCCGATCATCCCGCCCTCGATCGGCATGATCGTATTCGCGCATGTCGCCGGCAATGTGTCGATCGCCGCGCTGTTCCTGGCCGGCGTCGTGCCCGGTGTGCTGATCGGCGTATCGCTGATGGCCGCGTCCTTCGTCCACGGCAAGCTGTATCACCGCAAGGAACTGCCCGTCATTCCGATGCGCCAAAAAGTCATCCGCGTCATCGATGGCTTTGCCGGCGTGTTCACCATGGTCATCATCCTCGGCGGCATCATTTCCGGCATTTTCACCGCCACCGAAGCGGGCGCCGCCGCCGCGGTCTATGCGCTCGTCCTCACGGTGTTCGTCTACAAAGAGATCAAGATTTCCGATCTGCCGGAAATCATGTGGGAGTGCTGCCTGACCAACGCCGTGGTGATGATGCTGATCGCCACCTGCTCGGTGTTCTCGTGGATTCTCACCTACGAAAACCTGCCGACCATGCTGGCGGAAAACTTCTTCAACCTGATCCAGAGCAAGTGGGCGTTCCTGCTGATCCTCAACGTCTTCCTGCTGGTCGTCGGCATGTTCATCGATATGACGCCGGCGCTGATCATGCTGGTGCCGATGCTGATCCCGCTGGCGATGAAGTTCGGCATCGACATGGTGCATCTCGGCCTCATCATGGTCATCAATCTGTCCTTCGGCCTGACCACACCGCCGGTCGGCACCGCGCTGTTCGTCGCGCTCAAGGTCGGCAAGATTTCGATGGAAAAGATCATTCCACCGCTGCTGCCGCTGCTCGCCTGCATGCTGGTCGTGCTAATGTTCGTCACTTATGTGCCGGAGTCCTACGCCTGGCTGCCGCGCATGTTGGGGTTGATGAAGTAACGCGCATGATCCCGAAAAGCATGCCCTCGGGCTTGACCCGTGGGTGGAAACCGGTTTCCGGATAAGATTATGCGCAATAGGATATGCGCAGTAGAAAATGTGGAAAGAAACAATGATTACCGAAATCGCCCAGATCGACGTCAAGCCCGGCATGGAAGCCGACTTCGAAGCCGGCGTTGCCAAGGCCGCGCCAGTCTTCAAGCGCGCCAAAGGCTGCCGCAGCATGCGGCTGATGAGCACCATCGAACGGCCGACGCATTATCGGCTGCTGGTAGAATGGGACACGCTGGAAAACCACACCGTCGATTTCCGCGGCTCGCCCGACTTTCAGGAATGGCGCAAACTCGTCGCCCATTGCTTCGCCTCGCCGCCGGTCGCCGAACATATGAACGAAGCGGTCAAGGGCTTCTAAGCCTACGCCGCCTTTGCGCTTAAGCCGCCTTTGAGCTTAGGCCGCCAATGGCCTAAGCCGCCTTGCCGCAACCTTCCGGCTTGAACACCCGCTCGGCCTGCGGCGGATATTTTTGAAGCTTGCCGGCCGGGCGGATCGGCCGCGGCGAAAAATTGCCGCCGCAGTTCGGGCAGATGCCGCCGAGCCTGGTCTCGGCACAATCGCGGCAGAACGTGCATTCGAAAGTGCAGATCATGGCATCTTCCGCCGCCGGCGGCAGATCCTTGTCGCAGCATTCGCAGTTCGGGCGTAAAGCCAGCATGGTTTGATCCTTTCGCGATTGAATGCCTGCCGTCACTCTAGCAATACGTCAGCCGCCGCGCGGCCGCGATCAATTCATCCGGGTCACCGACATCGTCTTCTTCTCGATCTTGCGCATGGTACGGCCCATCAGGCGCGCGGTGGTGACCGACCGGTCATCGATCGTGCGCGTCATACCGGCCTCGACGGTGATCACCATTTCGGATTCGATCTCGAGCGAAACGTCCTTGATCTGGCTGAGCACTTCCGGCGGGATCGTCTGGCTGCCCACCGCCGCAATCATCTTCTCGGCCAGCGACACCACCACGGTTTTCATCGCCGCGGGATCGAATACGCGTTTGCGGATATACCGCACGTTGCCGGCGGCGGCATCGAATGACTCAATTCGTGTTTCCAGCGTCGATTTGATCGAGCCTGCGCCGAGCGGGCTGGGCACAGCCTCATCCTGACGCTTGACGGCGTCGGGCATGATGCCGGTGCTCTGCCCCGCCGCCAGAACCGGCATGTCTTCCATATAGGTCTCCGCCGCCTGCGGACCGTCGACGATCATGAAACCTTCCAACATCTGGCGGATCAACTCTGCGATCTTCGGGTTCTTGTCGAAAGCGCGCACCAGGTTGTCGACGACGACCCTCACATTGGACTTCACTTCGTCGATATTCTCGACCGCCAGCGGCTTTCCGGCGGCGTTGGTGCGCCCGCGGATGACAATATCTTTCATCGCACCGAACGCCTTTTCGGCGATGGCGTTGGTCGGCGCCGTGCCGGTCATCTTGATCTCGCGCATGACATAGGAAATACGGAAACCGTCGGCGAGCTTCTCGTCGATGCTAAACTCGTAGCGCGTTTCCAGCCGGCGCATGGTGGTCGGGTCGGGCCCGCGATTTTCTTCGGTGTCGGTGCGCGACACCACCGCCCAGCGGCTGCCGACCGGCGGATCGTAAGCGCGCTCGGTGTAAGCCCGCACCGGCATCTGGGCGAAAGCCTGGGTGCACAGGCACGCAAGCGCGACGGCGGCGGCGATGCGACGCAAGGCCGTGCCCCGAATGACAAAGCTCATCCTGCCTCCGTGCTTTCAACGACGTGTCAAACTCGATGACGAGCGCGACCGTGCCCGCGCAACGATAAGCTCTCGACCAGTTAGTTGCATCAGGATGCCAGCAGGTTCACAGGATACTCGTCCCGCCCTTCCGTCGCTAGTGGTCCGATTCTAACATTCGCATCCCTTCGCGGAGGCACTTTTGCGAATGTTAGAATCAAAGGACCACTAGCAAGTTATTGTTGCTAGTGGAGCTTTGGATTTGACGTTCGCTTAAAATATTCTCGGCAACTGGGGTGCGAACGTCAAATCCGCTCCACTCGATGCTGGATTCCAGGAAAATTGCCAAAGGTGCGCTTTGTACAACCGCGGCGATCCGATCGGACCGAGGCGCTGGTCAAACGTCGCGCCTACACCAGCAGCCCCGTCATCGGCTTCACCACATTGCTGCCGGGAAACACGACGTCGGCCAGCGCCCGCTCGTCGGCGCGCAAATGGTCTTTCAGCAGGCCCTTCAACACCGCGCGCAGATCGGTCGTTGGCTTGAGATCCCGGCCCTGGTAGAGCGCGCTTTCGCTCACGCCCGGCCAGTCGGCGATCACGCGGCCGCCGGCGATCGCCCCGCCGGCGAGCAGCGCCACGGTCGCCGTGCCGTGGTCCGTGCCTTCGGTGCCGTTGATCCGCGCGGTGCGACCGAATTCGGTGACGACGACGACCGCGGTTTCCTTCCACGCCGCGCCCATGCCGCTTTCGATGGCGCCAAACGCGCCGTCGAGCGCGCCGAGCAACGCCGACAGCCGGCCATGCGCCGCGCCTTCCTGCGCGTGCGTATCCCAGCCGTCGAAGGCGAGCGCGCCGACGCGCGGCCCGTCCGCGCGCGCCATGAACTTGGCCGCGGCGCCGGCGGCTTCGGTGAAATAAGCGCGCACCGCGGCGCCGGGAATGCCCGGCGTCGCCGCGACCTTGGCCGGCTTCATTTGTATGTTTTTGCCCATCGCTTCGCCTTTGGCGATGGCCGCCAGCGCGCCGCGCTCCTGCAACGCCCGGCCGAGCGCCGGATCGGTGTGCCGATAGAGATCGAGCAACCGGTCCATCGTGTCGTTGCTCGCCGGCTGCAGCCGGCTTGGCGTCCATGACATTACCGGTGCCGGCCCGCGCGCGATCAGCGGCGTGATCGGCCCAACCGCGAAAGCCTGCGAGGAGCCGACGCGGTCGGCCGGCGTCAGTGCGTGCCAGGCGCGGTTGAGCCAGCCTGAGTCGCTGGTGCCAGGGTTGATCAGTCCGCTTTCCAGCACGTCCTGGCCGTCGAAATGCGAACGCTCGCGATAGGGAGACGCCACCGCGTGCACCACCGCCGCCTGCTTGGCCTGATAGAGACGATAGAAATTCGGCATCGCCGGATTGATCGCAAACATATTGTCGAGCGCCAGTGCGGCGTTGTCGCCGTCGAGCCGCAGGGCCTGGTCGCCGCGCAGTTTTATCCAATCCGGATCGCTGACCGGGGCGACCGTGGCCAGCCCGTCGAGCGCCCCGCGCAACACGATGACCAGCAACCGCGGATCGCGGCCTTCGGCTTGCGCCAGCTTCGGCATGTAGGCCCAGGCGAACAAGGCGCCGGAGCCGAGCAGCAAGGAGCGGCGGGTGGCCAGATGAGGCAAGAACGACTTGCTGTTGAAGGTCATGTCACCACCTGCCAAAGTCCTTATCGACGTTGCATTTCGGGCGACATCAGCAACAGCGCCACCGCCTGCTGGCGGCTTTCGGCGCGCGCCAAGGTCTGCTGCGTATCCTTCGACAGCAGCGGACCGAAACTTGCCTCCGCCACCGCTTGCGGATCGATCAGATCGCCGGTGCGGCGCGCGAACTGGTTGGCGATGTCGAGCCGTTGCGCCAGGCCGTCCATCCACGCCGCACTGTCGTCGGAAAAGCCGTTCGGCGCCGGCGGCCGCCACAGCGGCTCGCCCAACAGATTTTGCGCCTGGATCAGCGGCCGCACATCAGACGGCGAAATGCCGGTGGCGCGCAGCGCGCCGACCAGCCACTCGCTTGGCTTGCGCATCTTGGTGCGCGGCGCGTCCCAGGCTTCCGGCGCGACGACGAGTTCCTCCGACACCTGTTTGAGGTCGCCGCCGCTGGCGAGAAAGCGCTTGGCCAGCCGATCGACCAGAGACTGTGGCGGCGCATCCGCCACGAAATGCCGAGCCAGTTTCGTCGCGATATGTTTCGCCGTCGCCGGATGAACGGCCAGCCGCGCCAGTACCGCGCGGCCCTGCTCGACGCCGCGGTCGTCATAGTCGCGGTCGATGACGCGCTGCGCGCCCGGCTCATGCATGCGCGAATTGAAAACAAACTCGCCGCCGTTTTCGGGCTGCTTCAGCGGCACGATGCTCCAGCCGGTGATGACCTTGGCGAAACTGGTGACGTCGGCCTGCGAATAGCCGGTGCGCACGCCGAGCGTATGCAATTCGAGAATTTCGCGGGCGAGATTTTCGTTGAGGCCCTTGCCCCGGCGCTGACCGGCCATCGAACGCGGCCCGAGCGAGCGCGCATTGTCGAGATAGAACAGCATCGCCGGATGCGTCTCGACCGCCATCAACATGTCGCCGAACTTGCCCGTGATATACGGGCGGATCGCTTCGCGTTCGAAGGCGCCGCACAGCGCGCGCACCTGGCCCTTGTCGGCCGAGACGCAGAAATGATTCGACCAGAACCAGACCAGCCGGTCGGCAAAGCCGATGTCGGCGTTCAAGGCGCTGTCGAGCCGCGCCCGCGCTTCTTCCAGGAAAATCTGCTGCGGCACGCCGGGTTGTTGCTTCGGTTTGGCGTTGGCCATTTGCGGCGCGGCCATATCCGGCTTTGCATCGGGCGCGGGCGGCATCGCCGCTGCATTCTTGGCGGCATTGGCTGCGACTTTATCGGCTTCCGCTTCGGCGCGGCGCGCCAGCCGTTCGGCCTTGCGCTCCTGGCGAAAATCGTAAGTGGCGCGCGCCGCCTCGCCGGTGCTCAGCAAATCGTCATTGACGATCTGCCCGGCATTCGGCCGTTCCAGCTCGGCGAGCAAAGCCGCGCGCGGGTCCCTGGAAAACGCCGCCAGGCCGCCGGCTTTCGGCGCGAAGCCGAAACGGTGCAGCAAAATCGCCGCCTGGATCTTGGGATCGATCGCCATATGCGAGTCTCGTCACTGTTCCGCCCGCCCCAGCATCACCCCAACTCCGCCGATATTGCGGCGGCGGAGATGAATGGAGGATGAGCGGTGGCGTAACGAGGCCGTAAAGATGCGGCGGAACTTAAGCGTTACGCCACCACCGCCCGCCGCTCGCTCTCCGCCTGGGCGTAGTGCTCGCGCTTGGCCCGGAGCATGGCGCGGTCGGCGCGCTTGACCACAGCGTCGAGCCGCAC
>JAQSCR010000417.1 GCA_029945495.1 Pseudolabrys sp.
CGATGCGGCCATCGCCGAAGCCGAATACCTGGATCTCAACGTGGCGGGCCGCGGCAACAAGACGCTCCAGATAGACGGCGCCATTGCCAAAAACACGTTTGGCCTGGACCTGCGCCGCTGAGACGACCGCCTGCAATTGCTCCGCATGGTCGACACGCCGCATTCCAATCCCACCGCCACCGCCTGCGGCCTTAACCAGAAGCGGAAAGCCGGTCCCGGAGGCATAGGCAGCGACGTTGGCATTGTCTTCGGAATCGAAGCGCGGCGAACCCGGCAGCACCGGCACGCCAGCCGATTCCGCCATTGCACGGGCCAGTCCCTTGTCGCCCATCGCCTCGATGACGTCCGGTTCCGGGCCGATGAAAATGAGTTTGGCGGCCTTGACCGCGCGCGCAAAATCGGCGTTTTCCGAAAGAAAGCCGTAGCCGGGATGAATCGCATCGGCTCTTGCTGCCACCGCCGCGGCCAGCACCCCGGCCGCGTTGAGATAGCTCTGGCGCGCCGGAGCCGGACCGATCGGCACCGCTTCGTCGGCCAACTCGACATGCATCGAATGGGCATCCGCCTCGGAATAGACGGCGATGCTATACAGTCCAAGCAGGCGACAGGCGCGAATGACCCGGCAGGCGACTTCGCCACGATTGGCGATCAGGACGCGCTTCATGGCCGGCGCCCAAGGCATGTGCGGCGGGCGATCATCGCGTCAGCACGACGGTGCCGGAGCCCGCAAACACGGCGCGGCCCAAAACCTCACCGGAAAGCTCGACGTCGCAACAGCGCGACGCCCCTCTCGCTTCCTTGGCAATGACCTTGAGTGTGATCTGGACTTCATCCCCCGGCCGCACGGGATGCAGAAAGCGGCCGGCAATGTCCTTGGTGAAGGCGCCTTCGCCGGCCCAGTCGGTCAAGCATTGGCCTGCGAAACCCATCGTCAGCATGCCGTGCGCAATGACGCCACCCAAACCTGCCTCGCAGGCGAAAGCGTGGTCGTAGTGAATGCGGTTGTAGTCGCCAGATGCGCCGGCATACATGACCAATTGCCGCGTCGTAACCGGCTCTTTGGTGAGCACGAAGGTGTCACCCTCGGTCACGTCGTCGAATCGGCGAACGTCCACGGTCATTGCCCTTCCCCCCCCCCCCCGAACGGCTCAGCGCTGCAGTGTCGAATCGAAGGTCTGGCCCAACTCGGCCTGACCGATGATCTGAGCCGTGCGATCGTGGCCCGCATGCAAAACGTGGGTTTCAAGATCCCGCAGATAACGGCTCAACGGATATTCGTCGAACAGCGCGGTCGAACCCACCGCATGAATGAGCTTGTGCGAGAGTTCGAACGCCACATGCGCGGCCGTCGACTTTGCGCTCATCGACAGCAACTCGGCCTCGACCACCGACTGGGTTTTGAAGGCGCGAATGGCGGCATGAAACAGCGCCGCGGCTGCGTCGAGAGCGATCTTCATTTCGCCCATGCGCATCTGGATCAGTTCGGACTGGCCGCGCCCACGGCTGATAAGATATTCTTTGCACCATTCGTACATCCCCTCGGTCGTACCGAGGTAGTTGGCCGTAAAGCCGAGGTGGAATTTTCCTTGCCAGCGGCCGCGCGGATAGTCGCCCGGTTTGCCGAGAACATGGCTGGCCGGGATAAAGACGTTATCCAGCGTTATGACCGGGCTCGCGGCGGCACGCATACCATTTGGACGGTACCAATCGTTGTCGATCGTCACGCCTTTCATATCGGGCTCGACGATGACCATCTGGTGATTGTCGAGATAGTTGCTCACGCCCTCAATGGCGGCGAATATGATGGCGAAACTCATCATCGGGCCGTTGGTGGCATAGTTCTTTTCGCCATTCACAATGTAGCCGCCATCCACCTTCTTCAAGGAGGTGTTCATCATGTACATGTGTTTGCGCTTGGCTTCCGAGCCGACGAAGCCGCTAAGAGAAGGCTTCTTAAACATCGGCTTGATGAACCGCTCACGCTGTTCTTCGGTGCCGAGATCGTGGACCGCCCACGCCGTATGGTTCTGCACCTGATAGCAATGAGCCGTCGAACTGCAACCGCGGGCGATCACCCGCAGGGCCTGCAGGTATGTCGCAGGGTCGTCCGAGTCGAGATTGCTGCCCTTGCCGCCAATGGCCTTGGGCAGGGTCGTCGTCAGCCATCCGCGGCTGAACAACTCTTCGATATTTTCCCGCGGCATTTCGGCGTTGACGTCGTATTTCGGACCACGCGGACGAAACGACTTGATGGCCAGCGCTCCGAGTTCTTTGATATCCTCGCGCTGCAACGCATCGGCGGGATTGAACATGCATTCCTCCAGATTTTTCGAAATTGTTCTTGTCGTGCGGATGTTTTGGGGGCGTTAGCGGCGTGTCTCCGGACCGCCACTGGCGTAGATGATCTGGCCGTTGACGAAGCCGGCTTCATCGCTGCACAGAAAGGCGATCAGGTTGGCAACGTCGCGCGGCACGCCGACGCGTCCGATCGCGATGTTCTTGGCGCGCATCTGGCGATATTCTTCCGGATCATGGCCAAGCCGGCGCGCCGTCTGCTGCGTCATCTCGGTATCGATGAAGCCAGGCGCAACGGCATTCACATTGATATTGAAACGGCCGAGTTCGAGGGCCAGCGAACGTGTGAACCCTTGGAGGCCGGCTTTCGCGGTCGAATAATTCAACTGGCCGCGGTTGCCCAATGCGGACGTCGATGAAAGGTTGACGATCTTGCCGTATTTCTGCGCCACCATATGGCGCTGAGCGGCGCTGGTGCAAAGAAACGCCCCGCGCAAATGCACGCCCATGACCATGTCCCAATCATCTTCGCTCATCTTGTGAACGAGATTGTCGCGGGTGATGCCGGCATTGTTGACCAGAATGTCGACGCCGCCGAGTTTTGCCGCAACCTCCTCGATCGCGGCCTCGACCTGATCCTTCCGCGTCACGTCGCAAGCAACGCCAACGGCCACGGTCTTGAACTCATCGGCAATCGCCTTGGCCGCTTCCTGCGCCGCGGCGAGATCGAGGTCGATCACGGCAACGCTGCCGCCGTCTTCGGCGAAGCGCGCCGCCGTGGCGAGCCCGATGCCCCGTGCGGCACCGGTAATAACGGCCCGGCGACCGGTGAAGCGCTTGGTCGTCATTCACTCCCCTTTTGTCCTGCGTGACGTCTGTGAACGGCTTTACGGATACTACCCGGGGGAACCGCAGCCACATCTTAGAACACTTCGTCAGGGATATGAGCACGATATAATTATATTGTCACCATCAAAAATGATCAATCTATCAAGATTGATCTCCCAACCGCGCATCATTACCACTGCTACCGAAACGATTGACCCTATGCGGTGACATCAGAAACGCGCGCGGCGTTTCTCGCGGAAGGCGCTCACGCCCTCCCGGAATTCGTCACCGGCGAAACACAATGCCTGGCTGCCTGCCTCGAATTCGGCGGCGGCTTCGAAGCTTTGCGGGAAGGCACCGAGCTGGCGCTTGCTCAAAGCCAGCGCGAAGCGGGGCAAGGTCGCATAATACGAGGCAATCGAAACGGCGCAGGCCTGTGCTTCACCGTCGGCGGCCAACTCGTCGGCAAGCCCGGCGGCAATGAGATCGGCACCGCGCGTGTCCTGCGCCCGCAGCAGCATTTGCCGCGCCTTGGCCGGGCCAACTCGCCGCGGCAGCAAATAGCTGACGCCGAAGTCCGGGCCGAGCCCGACCTTAAGGAAGGGAAAACCGATCACCGACTTCGTGTCGACGACCACCGAGTCGGCGGCCATCGCAAGTCCGGCGCCAGCCCCCATAGCGTAACCTTCCACCGCGCAAACGAATGGCTTTTCGCAATTCAGCATCAAACGCACAACTTCGTGGCCGCGTTGAATACGCTGCCTGCCGGCGGCTGGCGTTATGTCGGAAAGGCTCGCGAGGTCGCCGCCGGCGCAGAAATGGCCCCCTGCCCCTGTCAGAACGATCGAACGTATGTCGGCATCGTCCGACGCAGCCCGCAGCGCGTCGAGCAGCGCTTCACGCAACTCCGCCGACAAGGCATTGCGCTTGTCGGCGCGGTTCAAGGTCACTCGACGGACGCCCGGTACCGGTGAATCAACAAGGACAAGCGACATAATCCGCCCTCACTCGGCCGGTTGCGGCGCATCGACACTGCGACGCAACGCTTCTTCGCGCAGCTTGAACTTCTGGACTTTGCCCGTGCCGGAGGTGAGCGGCAGTACATCGATAAAATAGACATGTCCGGGCATTTTGTAGCCGGCAATCTTCGGCTTGAGGTAGGCCAGAACGTCGTTCTCTGTCGCCTGCTCGCCCGGCTTTCGCACGACGAAGGCGATACCAATCTCACCTTGGCGCGGATCCGGCACGCCGACGATGGCGCATGTTTCCACCGCCGGGTGCTTTTGCAGCACATATTCGATCTCGGCCGGGGCGACATTGAACCCGCGCGATTTGTAGGCGTCGCCGAGCCGGCCAATGAGCGCGATCCGGCCGCTCTGGTCCTGACGGCATAGATCGCCGGTCCGCAGCCAGCCGTCGGGCGTAATCGCCCGGGCGGTCTCTTCGAGCTTTTTGTAGTAGCCAAGCATGACGCAATAGCCCCGCACCCAGATCTCGCCGGGCTCACCGACCGGGACAGGCTCCAAGGTTTTGGGATCGACGAGCTTGACCTCGATATCAGGCAGCGGGCGCCCCTGCGTGCCGTGACGCACGTCGCGCGCATCGTCCCACCGGTTGCGCGTAACGACGGTCGTCGTCTCGGTCATGCCATAACCGGTGATGGTGCCGGGGAACCCGATTACGTCTTCGACAGCGGCCAGAATATCGGGATCGAGGCTGAGAACATTGCCCATCCGCAATGATGAACGGTCGCGTCGCTTGAAGTTCGGATGTTCGACGATCTGCGGAATCATCGGCGGCAATACGTGCATGCTGGTGACGCGTTCGCGCTCGATCGCTTCGAGGAGGTGGCCGGCGTCGAATTGCTCACCGAGCACGACCTTGGCGCCGCGCACCCAGAACGGACAGGTGCCGTTCATCGTCGCCATCGATCCGAACATCGGGATCGCCATATAGAGACAATCGTTCTCGGTGAGATCGATCGGCGTTCCGATGTCCCAGCCCTTGCGCCAGACGCAGTGCGTGATCATCGCGCCTTTTGGCAGCGCCGTGGTGCCCGAACTATAGGCGATCAGCGCTGGCTGATCGGGGTCCGTCGCCATCGGCGGCATCGGCTGATCGTCGACGCTGATCTCGCTCCACACGGTAACGCCGCCATACGCATCGCCAGCGGGTTCGCAACAAACGACGTATTTCAGTTCCGGCAAGACATCGCTGGCGAGCGCCCCCGGCGCGCCGGATTTCAGCGCCGGCGCTAGCTCGGAAAGGCCTTCGAGGAAGTCGGGCCCATCCTTCCCGCCAGCGATCACGACGGCATTGCTGTCGGACTGGGCGAGTTGGTAGGCAATCTCGTCACGCCGCAATCGCGTATTGAGCATCACGACAACGAGGCCCATTTGTGCCGCGCCCAGCCAGCACCAGATGAATTCAGGCCGGTTGGGCATCAGGATCGAGACTTTATCGCCAGGCATCAGCCCAAGCGCCGCGAACCGCTTCGAGGCGTCATCCGCGCAGGCCTTGAGGTCGCGGAAACTGTAGCGACGATCACGAAACACGAGGGCGTCGCGCGCGCCGTACCGGTCGGCCAGCGCTGCCAGAGCCTGGGCGTAAGTCAGACCTAAGAACGGGTTTATCATTGGATGTTTCTCCAGCCCAAATACGGCGCGCCGTGAGGCACAGCCTTATTGTTTTTGGCAGTCCTTGACCCGGTAGGCGCCGCCACAAGCATGGGGCGAGCTGACGTAACCCTAGCCCAGAACAATAGCTTTTTAAGTGGCCTCGGCCTGGCAGCGAGCCCTAGGGAGGTCCGGACACGCCTTTTACAGGCAGAGCAAATACACTTCAATGTAACGATCTGATGCGCTACATTCCTTTCCTGAGTGCCGGCGCGCAGAGGATGACCGTTCCGATGAATGAAATGTGGAAGCCGGATATATCTAAGATCGAGGGACCACGCTATTTGGCGCTGGCAGGTGCAATCGCCGAAGCTATCGACAGTGGCCATTTGTCCCCGGGCTCCCAACTTCCGCCTCAGCGCGACCTGGCGCAGTACCTCGGTGTCACTGTCGGGACCATCGGCCGCGCCTACAACATCGCGAAAAAGCGCCAGCTCGTCTCCGGCGAGGTTGGCCGCGGCACATTCGTGTGCAGCACCGGCGAAGCGACCTTGCCCAACTTCTTGCCGGAGCGCCTGCCCGGCACCATCGATTTCGCCTGCTATCGTTCGCCGGTATTCAATCTCTCCGAACAGTTGACGCATGCACTGGCGCAAGTCACTGCGCGCGCCGTTCTCATGCCATTTCACAAATACCCGCCGGCAGAAGGTTTGTTGACCCACCGCACCGCCGGCGCGACCTGGATCCGACGCTCCGGTCTGCAAGTGCCGCCCGAACGCGTCATCGCTTGCGGCGGCGGCCAACAGGCGCTGTTGATGGCGATCAGTGCGATGGTCGGTGCGGACGAAACGCTGCTTGCTGAAGAGCTTACTTATTCCGGCGTCAACTCCATCGGCGCGTTGCTCAGCCGCCAGCTCAGCCCGGTCGCGATCGACGAAGAAGGGATGATTCCCGAAGCTCTCGAAGAGGCGGTCGCCGCCACCGGCGGGCGCTGTGTCTATCTGCAGCCGACGGTGCACAATCCTACTACGGCGATGATGTCCGACGCGCGACGGCGGCGCATCGCCGACGTGGCGCGGCGCCTCGACCTCACCTTGATCGAAGACGACGCCGCCATCAGCGGCATGACCGAACGGCCATTGCCGATTGCCCACTACGTACCGGAGCGTACAATATACATTAGCAGCTTTGGCAAGAGCGTGACGCCAGCTCTCCGCGTCGCCTTCGTGGCATGCCCCGCCGCGCTGTGGGAGCGCTTGGCCAATACGCTGCATGCTCTGACTTTGGCCAATTCGCCTATCTCGCTGGAGATCGCGTCGCTGATGATTGCCGATGGCACCGCCGATGCCATTGCGCGTGCCAATCTCACAGAACTGGCAGTGCGACATACCGCCGCGCTGGCGCAGCTCAGCGAATGGAAAGTGTCGAGCCATCCGGCCGCCTTCTTCCAGTGGCTGCAGTTGCCTGCCCACTGGTCGGCTACCGACTTCTGCGAGGCCGCCCGGCGCGAAGGCGTCTCGGTCGTGCCGGCGGACAACTTCACCGTCGGCAATGGCGTGCCGCCACGCGCGGTGCGCATCTCGGTCAATCCGGCGCAGAAGACCAATGTCCTGGCCAAGGGCATCGAGATTCTGACGCGTCTGTCGCGCGAGCGGCCGCAGCGGCGTCCGGGCGTCGTCTGATCTGGCGGTCATGGCGCGATCATCTTGCGCTGCGGGTCATTGTGCGCAAGCCGGCAGGCCTCCAGGTCGGAACGGCACCGCCATAAAATGCCAGCCTGATGCGTTGCAAGCGCGCAGCCAAATGTCGTAAGCCCCGCCATCGGCTAGTCGGCCCCCGCCGCGCGATAGACCATCACGCGCCGGTGCGTAAATACGGCCTCGCCGCGTGCATCGACGCCGCGCACCTCCTGAATTAGCATTTCCATCTTACCGGAGCGGCCTTGCTTCTCATCGACACCGACAAAGGTTACGCGGCAGGTAAGTACGTCGCCGACAAAAATTGGCCGCTCGTAATGGAAGCTCTGTTCGCCCGCCAGCACGCGGCGACGATCGAGATCGCGGGTCCAGGTTGGCTCTTCCCGCGCCATGAAGGTGACCGGGAAAGTAGGCGGCGCAATGAGTCCGGCCAGCCCGCGAGCCTTAGCAACCGCAACGTCGCGGTACGCCGGATTGGGATCGCCGATAGCGGCGGCGAATTTCGCCACCGCGCCTTTCTCGACCTCGACGATAAAAGGCGAGCTTACCGAACCAATCAATGAGTGATCTATTTCGACGGTCATGGACGGTTTCCCCGGACGGCTACTTCTTCCATTGGCTGTTGTTGCGGCCGAGAATAGCCGCGGCGATCATGTTCTTGTGGATCTGCAGCGTGCCGCCATAGATCGAGCCGCCGCGCACTTCGGCATAGCGATGCACCAGCGGATAGTCCTTGGTGTAGCCGTTGGCGCCGCAGATCTGGATTGCGTCATCGCAAATTTCCTTCGCGGCCTTGGCGGTGAAGACTTTCGCGATCGACGTTTCGAGAGGAACCGGCAATCCGGTCTTCTCGGCACTGCTGGCGGCGCGATAGACCAACAATTCCGCGGCGTCGAGCTTCACGCGCATTTCGGCGAGCATCCACTGAATGCCCTGAAAGTCGGCAATTTCGCGGCCGAACTGATGCCGTTCCTTGGCGTAGCCGAGCGCAAATTCGTAAGCCGCCAGCGCCGAACCGAGCATGCGCGCTACGCTGCCAAGGCGCTCCGCATTGTAGACACTGATCAGCTTGCCGAAGGCGTTGCCGTCGAGCAACACATTGCTGCGGGGCACGCGGCAGTCGTCGAAGTAAAGCTCGAACAGCAGTTCGTCGGCCATGTTGAGCGTGCCGCGGGAATGGCTAAAGCCGGGCGTATCATGTGGCACGATCACGGCGCCAATATCGCGCGCTTTGCCGCTGTCGCCGAACCGGCAATAAACCAGCGAGCATTCGTTGAAATTGACGAAGCTGACGAATTGCTTACGGCCGTTGAGCACGACCGTATCGTCATCGATGCGGGCGCGCGTTTTCATGGCTGTGGCCGCGGAGCCGGCTTCCGGTTCTGTAATGGCAATGGAAATTCCAAGCTCGCCGCGGCATAGCGGCGCGACAAAACGTTCGCGTTGATCGTCTGTACCGTATTCCGCGATCGCCCCCACTGCGCCGGTGGACGTGCGATGCGCCAAGCCACCAAGAATCGGTGCGCAGGCTTGCAACGTACGAATGATGAGCAATGTGTCCAGCAGCGGCAGGCCCAGGCCGCCGCAGGCCTCGGGCATGTTGAGACCGAGGAGCCCCTGCTCTGACATGGCCCTGCGCAGCCGCCGCACGCCCTCGACGCTGGCGTCTGCGAGCATCGGCTCGAGCCGGCGCGCGAAGGCACCCCGCGCGGCTTCCATTAGCTCCCGCTGGCGGCCGGAAATCTGAAAATCCATGGGGTCTCAGTCTCCCTTGGGGCTCCGGAATTGCATTAGCCCAGAATGTACCCTTATCAATCGGTACATTGTGACTTGAAAGTCACCCTATTTCAAGGCAAAATTGGTTCAGACCTGAAATCGTCATGGCGGAGGCTCGCGCCGTTGGCACACAAAAATAGAGCAAGGAAGCGCCTTATGCTGCACGCCGATCCTGTGAACTCGGAAGAATTCAAACAAGGCATGCGGCGGCTAGCGGCGGCCGTCAACATTGTATCGACCTTGGAAGACGGCCACCCCGGCGGCATGTTAGCTACCGCGGTGTGCTCCGTCAGCGCCGACCCGCCGAGTCTTTTAGCCTGCGTGAACCGCGGCAGCCGAACTCACAGCGCGCTCATCCAGTCCGCGGCATTCTGCGTCAACGTGCTTGCCGACGATCAACTCATGCTCGCCCGCGACTTCCTTTCCCATAAAGGCGCCGCCCGCTTTGGTTTATGCCGCTGGACGACATTGGTTACAGGATCTCCCGCCATCGACGATGCTATGATCAATTTCGACTGCAAAGTCTCGGAATCTTTCGATGCCGGCACCCACGATATCATCGTCGGTCGCGTCGTCTCTGTCCGCCGACGCGCCAACGGCGCGCCATTGCTCTATTTTGAAGGCGATTATCGCAATCTCGCCAAAGCCATGCCAACGACCGCCTGACTGCCCTGTCAGGAATCGATGATGGCAACGACTTGGCTTTCATCGACAGGCTGACCAGCCTCTATCGCGATCTCCGCCACCCGCCCAGCGCATGGCGCGACGATCGGAATTTCCATTTTCATGGACTCAACAATGACAATCGGATCGCCTTGAGCGACCGTGTCCCCCACCTTGACCGCCAATTCGAAGACCACGCCGGTCACCGGTGACAATACTTCTTGTCTCGCCATGCCGCCCTTGCGCTCCCTTAGGTATCCCACTTTCAGGAATGCCGACTATTGGGCCATTCTGCAAGTATCGTGGGGTACAATATTGATATAATGATTTTATCCGCTAGGATACATTATACGCGATACGGCGCCCTTGCCACGGAAGGGCGGATGGGGCCCGCGAAAAGATGACGAAAATAAGGACGAAAGGCGCACTGGCAGTTCCTCAGGCCAGCCGCCAGGACATTGATCGACGCAACGACCGTCCGCATGCCGCGTGCGCGCCACCGCGACAAGAAAGGTTTCGAGGGATGGAGCAGGAAACAATAAGGGACCTCGCTGCCCGCCGGGCTCGTGCCCGGGCGATGGGCGGCGACGCGGCGGTCGACAAATTGCGCGCGGCCGGAAAGCTGACGGCACGCGAGCGCCTTGAGGTCCTGCTGGATGATGGTTCGTTCCGCGAAATTGGCCTTCTTGGCCGCAGCCAGCACCCCAAACTCCACGACCGCACGCCCGCCGATGGCTTGATCGCCGGCTGGGGAACGATTGACGGCCGTCAGGTCTATGTTGCCGCCGAAGATGCGACCGTCATCGCCGGTACGCGCGGGCGCGTCGCCGAAGTGAAGACGTCTCGCGTCCGAGAACTCGCGCTCAAGCATAAGCGACCGTTCATCGCATTGATGGAAGCCGGCGCGGGGCGCTTTCAGGAAAACAATGGAGCGACCGCGGCCAACCTCGGCCATCGATTCCGCGAGCATTATCAATTGTCGGGGCGCGTGCCGCAGGTGGCCGCCATGATGGGCGCCGGCTTCGGCGGTCCCTCGTTCACCGCGATGCAGTCGGACTTCGTCACCATTGTGCGCGGGACCGGCTTTCTTGGCATGTCGGGGCCGGCGGTGGTCAAGGTCGGCATCGGCCGCGAAGTAACCGCGGAAGCAATCGGCGGCGCTGAAAAGAGCGCGGCTTCGACGGGGCAGGCCGATCATTTGGCGGAGAACGATACAGAGGCGCTCCAGTCCATCCGCCAATTTCTTTCATTCTTTCCATCAAACTGCGACGAAACCCCGCCGCGCGCGGCACCGCGTTCCGCCACGGCGGACGAACCGCAAGGCGCCGAGCGTCTTGTTGCATTGGTCCCCGATAATCACCGCCGCGCCTACGACATGGAACAACTGCTTCGGCTTATCGTCGACGGCGAAGAACTTTTATACTATCGGCCGCTATATGCGCGCAATCTCATTACCGCCTGGGCGCGGTTTGAAGGCGAGACGGTCGGCATCATCGCCAACAATCCCATGCACATGGCTGGCGCCCTGGACGAGAAGGCAATTCAGAAGGCGCGGAAGTTCGTCGAAATCTGCGACGCCTTTCATATACCATTGGCTTTTTTCATCGATTGCCCCGGCTTCATGGTCGGGCCGGATATCGAGGACCATCGGATGGTGTCCCTTGCCTCGCGCTATCTCAATACGGTGCTGGCCGCGAGCGTGCCGAAGGTCACCATCGTGCTGCGCAAGGCTATCGGGCTCGCCTATATCGCCCTCGGTGGCAAAGCGATGGGGCCGGACGCCATCGTGGCTTGGCCCACCGCGCAATTCGACGTGATGGGTCCTGCCGCCGGCGTTGAACTGACATATGCGCGCGACATCGCCAAAGCCGAGGATCCCGCCGCCAAACGGCGCGAACTGATGGCACAGGCCGAGGCGCAGGCCTCCGCTTATCTTGCCGCCGAAATGGCGCTTATCGATGACGTCATCGATCCCACCGAGACACGTTCTGTCATCCTTGGCGTGCTTGCCCGCGCAGCCGACACGCACAAGCCTGGCTTCAAGCACCGCATCGATCCATAACGCTAGCCGCGCAGAGGCCATCTCCGTGAACAATTCAACCCGCCCATCCGTAGGGGATATGGAAACGGACGTCATCGTCGTCGGATTTGGCGCCGCGGGCGCCGTCGCCGCTATAGAAGCGTCCGATGCCGGCGCGCGCGTTATGCTTATCGAAAAGATGGCATTTCCCGGAGGGTTGTCGATCGCGTCGGCCGGCGGCATTCGAGTCTCGGACGATAGCACGGAAGCGCTGCGCTATCTGGAAGCGACCTGCGGCGAACGCACACCCTTGCCTCTCCTGCGGGTACTCGCAGACGGCATGACTCAAGTGCCGGATTATATACGGCGCCTCGCCGTCCTTAACGAAGCGACGGTGCGAGTGACCCCCGCCCTCGGCAATTACCCGCTGCCTGGTTACGAAGCCCTTGCCTATTGCGAAGTCGAAGCGGTACCTTCACTGGAAGGCCAGCCTGGCTATCACGCGATGCAGCCCGTGAAGAACGGCACGCGACTGTTTAAGGTACTGGAAGACAATGTCCATGCGCGCCAAATCGAAGTCGTTTTCGAGATGCCGGCTCAACGATTGATCGCCGAAGATGGACGCATTATCGGTCTAACCGCGTTGCGCCAAGGGCGGCCTATCTCCATTCGCGCCCGCAGAGGCGTAATCCTTGCGTGCGGCGGCTTTGAAGCCGACGCCGAGATGCAGCGGCAATATTTTCAGGTCGGCCAGGTTCTCACCGGGTCGTTTCTCGGCAATACCGGCGACGGAATCCGCATGGCGCAAGCGGTGGGCGCTGATCTTTGGCACATGTGGCACTATCATGGTCCCTATGGGATCGAACATCCTGACCCTGCCTACCCGTTCGGTTTGTATCTCAAGGCCGTCCCAATGTGGACGCCGGGCCGCGCAGACTTTGTATCGGATCTCGGCGTCAGTTCTGAGCCTGGCAAGGCCTCGGAAAAAGCCCTCGCGCGCCTGGCCTGGATCCTGCTGGATCAGACCGGCCGGCGCTTCATGGACGAGTATCCGCCCTATCCCGGAGATACAGGCGTGCGGCCCTTCGATGCATTCGATTCCAAGACGCAGCGGTTCCCGCGCAACCCCGCTTTCATCGTATTCGACGAAGTAGGCCGCGCCATGTATCCGCTCGGCCGCGTCGTCCATAACGATCATTACGAACGCTACACTTGGAGCGCAGATAACAGCGCAGAGGTGGCCAACGGCATTTTCAAACGGGCCGACAACCTGTCACAGCTTGCCGCGATCATGGAAGTACCCGAGGCCGACTTGGTGGCGAGCATCGCACGCTGGAACGAGGCTGTGCACAACATGCACGATAGCGATTTTGGGCGTCTGCCGGAGACAATGGTCGCGATTGAGAAGCCGCCGTTCTTTGTCGGGCGCGTCCGCCCGCTCGTCATCAACACGCAAGGTGGCCCGCGGCACAATGAACGTCAGCAAGTTCTTGATCCGTTTGGCGCACCGATACCACGACTTTATGCCGCCGGCGAACTCGGCAGCGTGTTCGGCCACCTGTACATGAGCGGTGGCAATCTCACCGAATGTGTGGTCGGCGGCTGGATCGCAGGACGCCACGCCGCAGCGCTGGATCCGACATGAGATAGGCGCCGCACCTTATCGGCATCACCAACAGAAACGGCGCCCCTGCAAAGATATTTCTAGCGCGGAAAAGAATCCAATGTTACAGAGTTCGCAGGCTTCGGAACGTCCCCTTTTTGTTTACGTGCCGGGCATCGCATTGTCGGCGTTTGTCGCAATCTGCGGATATTTGACCGCACCTTACGTCGCTAAAGTCCTGCCGATCCCGAGCATGGTGATCACCCTCGTCGCCGGCATCGCCCTTCACCCGCTGGCCGCGCGTCCTGCGATGCAGCCCGGCATGAGCTTTTGTGTAAGAACCGTGCTGCGCTGGTCGGTCGCGCTTTTGGGATTGCGCGTCGGCATAAGTGACGTCGCTGCATTGGGCCTTCAAATAGGCACATTGCTGATCCTGGCCATGGTCGCAACGCTGATATCGGGCTTCGCCTTTGCGCGGTTGAGCGGCCAGGAAGCAGGCTTTGGCGCCTTGGTCGGAGTCGGGACTGCCGTCTGTGGCGCCTCGGCCACCTTAGCGGTCTCGACCGTCGTGCCGAATTATCCGGGAAAGCAAGCTGACATCGCATTCGTCATCGTCGCCATCAACGCGCTCGCCACACTCGCGATGCTGTTCTATCCACCGCTGTGCATTCTTCTCGGTTTCGATCAACAGACCATCGGCGTCATGTTAGGTGGCACGATTCATGACGTCGCCCAGGTCGTGGGGGCGGGCTATGCGGTGTCGACAGCAACAGGCAATACCGCAGTGATCGTCAAATTGTTTCGAGTATTTCTACTGCTACCGGTAGTGCTCGGTGTCGGCTGGCATTTCACCAGGATAGGACAACAACATGACGTTGCACGGGTGCCTGTGCCCATGTTCGGAATCGTCTTCCTCATGCTCTGTGCCGTGAATAGCGCAACACCGTTGTTTTCGGCGGCACTACCGCTCTATTTACCGATCAAAGACACATTGGTCGATTTATCGAACTGGGGTTTACTGCTTGCAATTGGCGCGCTGGGGCTAGGCACCTCAATCAAAGCCATATTGAACCTCGGGTGGCGTCACGTTACCACAGTCCTTGGAACAACCGCCGTCATCCTTGTATTGGTAGCTGGCGGGTTGTTACTCATCGGTCTCTGACAACGCTGCACCAACGAAAGGAAAGCGTTTTCCTTCGTCAAAATGGTAGGCGTTTTCGCGCGCGGCTCGACGCATGCGGTACAAACACAAGTAGGCACGATGGAGTTGGCGACCGCAAGGCAGCCGGTCAGTAGTGGGAATTCCACGGCGGGAATCAAGAATTGGCGACTGCGCAACCCTTATCTGCTCCCTCTATTGGAGCAAATTGTAGTCAGAAACTATAGTGCGATCTCTTCGCAACCTTACAATTAAGTGCTTTCACCCGGAAGGCCCATAGTCGCGCCGGGCCATTCACCCCGTGTGACGAGATCATATGCAATCTCACGCACAAGCTTTGTGACGGTGCGGATTGCCACTGTCGACCGGCGTTCGGTGTTTCGGGCAATAATCAGCTTTCGAAACGCATCGACCGACCGAATTGGCGACGCACTGAGCACGCCACGCTCAACCTCTTCGTGTACAGCCCCGTAACTCAGAATCGCCATTCCATGCCCCCGCTGGACCAGTGATTTTTGGATCGGAATACTATCAACCTCCATCGACACGTTCAGCGCCAAATTCTCACTCGCCATCAGGTCTTCCATTTGCACGCGCGACTGATTAGGCCGGGCCGGTAGAATGAGAGGAAGATTGACCAAGTCCTTCAGACCGTAAACCGCCCGCCTCGCAGCCTCTTTTTCTTTTTTGCCTTGGCCTATGACAAAAAGTGGTTCATGCAGTAACAACTCAAATTCCACGCTGGGACGTTTTTCCGTGAAGTAAAGCAATCCGAGATCGAACTTAAGCTCTTGGAGGCCCTGCTGAATGATTCCCGTAAAACCTTCGACGATCCGAACGTTGAGCTTCGGATAAAGCTGACGCATTCGCTCTATCATGGGAGGAACAATAATTTTGCCTGCCCCGGGGGAGACGCCCATCAGGACGACGCCTCTCGGCTCATCTTCCCGAGCGCGAACTTCGCTTGGCAGATCCGCAACTTCCTGGAGGATGGCAATCGCCCTTTCGTAGAGAACCTGCCCACCGTCGGTCACGTCAACACCACGCACCGAACGCACGAGCAATTTCAGATTTAATTGCATTTCGAGCTTCTGAATGTGCCGGCTTATGGCCGGCTGCGCGATCCTCAGTGCGAGGGCGGCCTTCGAAAAACTCCGCAACTCGACCACACGGACGAAGCAAGTCAGCGATTTGAGATCCAAAGGTTCCATAGGAATCCGACCATTATGCCGAGATGTTATAATTCATATAATTACTAGCTATTTGTATTATAGAAGAAAGTCGCCTTACGTTCTAATCAAAACACCCAAGGAACAAGGCTAGACCCATGGAATTCGAGTTTTCGGCTGAGCAGAAGCGCGTCAACGACATTTGCAAAACATTGGCCCTCGAAAAATTCGCGAAACGCGCGAATACCCACGACGCTAGTGGCACGACCCCCATCGATAACCTCAAGGATCTATTCGAAGCCGGCATGCTTTCCCTGACAATCTCGAAGGACCTCGGGGGCGGCGGCAGCGGCTTGATGGGCGAAGACCCTCTGCTTTACTTACTGGCGGTTGAACAGACGGCGCGCGGCTGCCTGTCAACTGCCCAGTGTCTGCACATCCATTGCCACGGCGCGCATATGGTGGATCAGGAATGCAGCCCTGCGCAGCGCAAGAATATGCTGGGTGACGTTATTGAGAATGGCGCGCTTTTGAATGCAACGGGCAGCGAACCGGGACGTACAGCTCGTGGGCTGTACAAACTCATCACAACCGCGAAGCGCGTCCCGAACGGGTATGTACTCAATGGCTTGAAGAATTACGCCACACTCGGCGCGGAGGCAAAATACAACGTCGTCTTCGCCGGCACGGAAGGCGCTGACCCCATTGAGGGGCACATCTGTGTGGCAATACCCCGCGGCTCCGATGGACTTTCAGTTGTCGACAATTCATGGAGCCCGTTGGGCATGAGAGCCGCGTCGAGCCCGACCCTCAAGCTCGACAACTGCTTTGTGTCGGACGATTACGTCGTCGGTACACCCGGATTCTATCCAAAGAAGCGATGGCAGGCCCGCTTTCATCTGAGCTTCTCAGCTCAATATCTCGGCGCTTGTGAATCAATTTTCGATGCGCTCGTCGACTACCTTCCAAAACGGGGAACGGCGCAGGATAGCTACACGCAACTGCGCATGGGCGAGATACGGGCGGGAACCGACTCCGTGAGATGGTTGATGTACCGGGCGGCCTGGCTCTGGAAACAAAGCGATATCCAAAACGCCGAACTTTTTTCGATGGTCGCCAAACACCGCGCGATCGAAAATGCGGTGATCGTCATGGACAAGGCCGCGCAAATCGCCGGTTCAAGTGCATTCATGGACGGCGCGCCCCTCAACCGGATTTATCGTGACCTGCGAATCCACACTCTTCACGAAAACCTGGACAAGACGGCAGCCACGATCGGACGCTACCATCTAGGCCAAGAATTCGACACCACCGCGCGCCTCTGATCGCAGACACTTGCCGCGTCCACACTGTCCGAAAAGCATCTGCCATGACGGCCCTACCAATCGATTCATATCATTTTCGAAACGCACTTGGGCAATTCGCGACCGGCGTCACCATCATTACAACGATGGCGGCCGATCGTTGCCCCGTGGGCGTGACCGCGAACTCGTTCACTTCGCTCTCGTTAGATCCCCCTTTGATCTTGTGGAACCTGCGCCAAACGTCGAGAAGCTTTCCGATGTTTGAGAACTCGTCCCGGTTTGCGATCAATGTTCTCTCCGAGACACAAAGCGACATCGCAATGAATTTTGCTACCCGGTCGTTTGACCGATTTCAGGGCGTCGATTGGTACGAAGGCGCTCATGGCGCTCCGATTATCGGCGGATCCTTGGCAACGTTTGAATGCGCTCACGTTGCCAAATATCCTGGCGGCGACCATGCTATCTTCGTCGGACGCGTCCTAGCCTTCCAGGCCGGAAGCGGAAGGCCCCTCCTCTTTTTCGAGGGTAGCTTTCGCGAACTTCCAAAGACCGAAAGCGCGTTTCCGTAGGCGGAAATATGCGGCTCATGCCACAATCAGAGATCAACGAATGAACACTTCAATCAATTCCTTGCGCGA
>JAQSCR010000418.1:0-1031 GCA_029945495.1 Pseudolabrys sp.
GGCCATGCCGAGCAGGCCGTTGAGCGGTGTGCGGATTTCATGGCTGACCATGGCGAGGAAGCGCGACTTGGCGCGGTTGGCGGCTTCCGCCAGATCGCGCGCCGCGGCGAAGGCGCGTTCGGCCTCGACGCGATCGGTGACATCGCGGCCGACGCCCTGCACTTCAGTGCCGGAGTCGGTGCGCACCGCGACTTCGCGCCAGGCGATCCAGCGCGCGCCCCCGGCACTCTCAATCATCTGATCGTGCGCGCGCGTGCCCTCGGCCAGCATCGCGATCGCGCCCTGCTCGCGCACCGGCAACGCTGCCGGATGGCCGAGCAGTTGCTCGCGACTGTTGCCGGCGAGCGCGCAATAGGCGTCGTTGACATACGTCACTAGGCCTTGCGCGTTGCGGCGCACGATCAGGTCGCCCTGCGCCTCGAGCAGGCTGCGGGCGCGCACCTCGGCCTCGCGCAATTCCCAATTGCGATCGGACAATTCCTCGATGCGCATTTCGAGGCCGCGCGTTTTTGTTTTCGCCGCGCGGCGTCGCATCAGCAGGAAGGCGATGACGGCGCAGGCGGCGGCGAACAGCGCGCCGGCGCCGATGGCATAGTCGTGCGGATTGTAGGTCGCGGTCGACGTCTGCACGCCAGCCAGGAAGCCGATGCAGCCCGAAACGATCGACAGCGTGATGACGACCGAGCGGCCGAACAACACCATCGCCGCCGTGTTGCGCGACGGCGCTTTGGAAGAGGCACGGGGAACTTTTCGGCCGGGCTGCATGTCGGCGGCATTTTGGCCGCGCGAGTCTTGCTATTCTATGCAACCGCCCGCGCCGCGCTGGCGGCGCTGCCGAACGTGGTGAAAGCGCCGTAAAACTTTAAGCTAAACGCCGGTTTACCTTGTCGCGGTGCGCAGCGATCGGCGACCGCTGGCCTTTTGCCGGATGACCGCGGCCAAGGCCGCCGCATCCTGCTCAGTATAATGATCCGAGTGCAGGTAGAGTGTGTAGTCGGCCGGGTCGCGCGACAGCGCGATAGTCAGGTCCG
>JAQSCR010000418.1:1041-17735 GCA_029945495.1 Pseudolabrys sp.
AGCCGCCGCCCCCGCCGCGCCACGCCCCGCTGTCATCGACCAGCACGAAATCGGCCGCGGCCGGATCATCCACCAACTGCATGCGCAAGTCGGGATGGGCCGCCGTATTGTCGATGCGCACGATATGCGCGGCGCTGGTATTGGTGGACAGCTGATAGCCGGCGTCGCCGGCGACGAAGCACGGCTTGGTGGCCGCCGTGTTGCCGCCTGACGTGAAATCCGATGTGAAATAGGCGCCGCCCGCGGCGGCCGACACGGCCATGACCAAAGCCAGCGTCAGACCGATATGCGCGCGTTGCATGAGCCCCTCGCGGCGCACGCCAAGAGGTGCGCTGTCGCTCAAGGCTAGGCCGCTATCGTTACCGGCTTGTTAACCCTGCGCGCCGCCGCTGCGATTTAGGCGGCCAGCCTTACGCGGCCCTTCGCACTTCGTCGGCGAGCGCACGGTACGACAAGGCCTCGGCCAGATGCACGCGGCCGACTTGTGCCGCGCCGTCGAGATCGGCGAGCGTGCGCGCGACCCGCAGGACACGATGATAGCCGCGCGCCGACAGGTGCATCCGGTCGGCGGCGTCGCGCAGCAAGGTCATGCCGGCGCTGTCGGCGCGCGCGACGTCTTCCAGCATCGGGCCGCTCGCCTGCGCATTGCAGCGCACGTGCGGCGCGCCAAGCGCGGCGTAGCGTTCGGCCTGGATATCGCGGGCGCGGGCGACGCGGGCGGCGACTTCGCGGCTGCCTTCGGACGGCGGCGGCAGAATCAAATCGGCCGCGGTCACCGCCGGCACCTCGATGTGCAGATCGATGCGGTCGAGCAGCGGGCCGGACAGCCGGCCCTGATAGTCGGCGGCGCAGCGCGGAATGGCGCCGATCGCCGCCATCAGCCCGAGCGCGATCGGCAGATCGTAATGGCTGCCTTCCTTCGGCACGTCGGCGGGCGCCAGATTGACGGTGATGCGGCGCGCCGGCAGCGCCAGGCCCGAGGCGACCAGCGCCGCGCGCACGCGCTCCTTGGCTTCCGAGACCGCCTTGTCGGGCAGGCCGACGATGTTGAAGGCCGGTAGACCGGGCGCGACCTGCGCCTGCACATCCACCGCGCGGGCATCGATGCCCTCGAAGGCGACCGTGGCGACGCGCTGAACCATGCTGTGGATCCCCACCCTGCTACTTTGAAGTGTAGCCTAAGTTGTGGAGAGCGACAAGAACATTTGCAGAACAAATTAAGTCGGCTATAGTCGAATCACCGGAATTCAGAACCCCGCCGCACTCAGGAATCACACCATGATCGACCGTAAAGCGATGGAAAACGACCTGCATCAGGCCCGCATGGCCCGGCTGGAAGCCGAAGCCGCCAATTCCGACGTCGAGGAATTGATCTGGGAGCTGCAGCATGTGCGGCTCGGCCGCCAGCGCATCGTGTTCTCGATTGCCGGCTTCGAGCAGGAAGCGGCCTAGGCGGCGAAGGTGGGCCTGCCCCCTGTTCGGGATCAGGCGCGCCGCTTCTTCTCGATCACATCCCAGACTAAAGCGGCGGCGTCCGGGCCGCCGAGATTCTTCACCGCGCGGATGCCGGTCGGCGAGGTGACGTTGATCTCGGTCAGCCAGTCGCCGATCACGTCGATGCCGACAAAGACCATGCCGCGCTCGCGCAGATGCGGCCCGAGCCGGTCGCAGATCTCGCGCTCGCGTGGCGTCAGATCGGTCTTCGCCGGCGAGCCGCCGCGCACCATGTTGGAGCGCAGATCGTCAGCGGCCGGCACGCGGTTGACCGCGCCGGCGAATTCGCCGTCGACCAGCAAAATGCGCTTATCGCCGTGCTTCACCGCCGGCAGGAATTTCTGAATCACCCATTGCTCGCGGAACGTCACCGCGAACATGTCGTAGAGCGAGCCGAAATTGAGGTCGTCGCGGGTGATGCGGAACACCGCGCCGCCGCCATGGCCGTAGAGCGGCTTCATGACGATGTCATTGTGTTCGGCGCGGAACGCTTTGATCTCATTGAGGTCGCGCGTGATCAAGGTCGGCGGCATCAGGTCGGGAAAATCGGTGACGAAGATCTTTTCCGGCGCGTTGCGCACATGCGCCGGGTCGTTGACGACCAAAGTCTTCGGGTGAATGCGCTCGAGCAGGTGCGTGCTGGTGATATAGGCAAGGTCGAAAGGCGGGTCCTGGCGCAGCAGGATGACGTCGAAGTCGGCCAGCGCCACGCGCGCCGGCTCGCCGAGCGTGACATGGTCGCCGGCCTGGTCGCGCACGCTCAAGGCCTCGACGCTGGCGAACAACCGGCCGTTGAGCTGGGCCAGCCGGTCGGGCGTGTAGTGGCTCAAAGCATGGCCGCGCTTTTGCGCTTCTAGCAGCAGCGCGAATGTCGAGTCGCCCTTAACATTGATCCGCTGGATCGGATCCATCTGCACCGCGACTTTGAGGGCCATGATCACCTTCGCGCCAAAGTTTAAGGAAAACAAATCGTTAACATATTCCCGGCACTATGCCCGCCGACCGACCTGTGCCGGACAATGTGGGGCCACGTGACCTTGCCCAAGCTGTCAATCGCCGCCAAGCTTTATGCCATCTTTGCGCTGATGGCCACCATTACGCTTGCGCTGACGGTCGTCGTTTTGATCGGCGCCCGGCACCATGCCGCTGTGACCGCGGAGTTCGAGTCGGCCAACAGCGGCACCCTGCACGCGGCGCGGGTCAACGGCCTGATCTACGCGGTGGTCGCGGAATCGCGCGGCGTCTACATGACGGCCGACGCAGCCGGCCGGAAGCAGTTCATCGACGGCATCGGCGCGTTCAATGCGCAGATCGCCGAGGCCGTCGCCGACTGGCGCAAGTCGGTCCGTGAGGACGACGCCGAATTGTTCTCGACGTTCCTGGCGCAAATCCGCGACTTCATGGACCACCGCCGCGAACTGGCGCGCCTCGCTACCGAGGGGCAGGTGGTCGCGGCCCGCGAATGGGGCGAATCGGCGCGCTCGATGCGGCAGGCGCTCAATGCCGAGATGGATAAGCTCACCGCCCTTTATGCGCAACGCGCCCAGCGTGCCTACGCCAATCTCGACGGCGGCTTCAACAGCACCGCCGTCTGGCTCGTTCTGTTTGGCGCGCTCGCCGTGCTCACCAGCGTCGGCGTGCTGCTGATCTCTCGCGGCGTCGTCAATCCGCTGACCGAAATCACCCGGGTCACAGAAATGGTCGCCAAGGGCGACGACAACATCTCGATTCCGTTCCGCGAGCGCAGCGACGAGATCGGCGCGCTGGCGCGCTCGATCGACATCTTCCAGCAGGCGATGCAGAAGAACGATGCGCTCAATCGCACCGTGCTCGACGACGCGGCGACGCGCAGCGCCGCGCAAGAGGCGATGGCCAAGGAAATCGCCCGCTTCTCCGCCGAGGTGGAAGCGACCTTGTCCGATCTCGGCCAGATTTCCGACCAGATGCTGGAAGCCTCGACCAACCTCGCCGGCGCCTCCGACGATGCTTCGTCGAAGGTGGCGCGCGCCGAAGCGGCGTCGGCGGAGACGTCTTCCAATGTGCGCGACATTGCTTCGGCCGCCGAAGAGCTGTCGGCGTCCGTCAACGAAATCGATCGTCAGGTGGCGCAGTCGAACGCCATCGCCACCAAGGCGGTGAACGAGGCGGGCCACACCAATCTCGCGGTCAAGGAACTGGGCGAGGCGGCCGCGCGCATCGGCGACGTCGTCAAGTTGATCACCGATATCGCCGAGCAGACTAATCTCCTGGCGCTCAACGCCACCATCGAAGCCGCGCGCGCCGGAGAGGCTGGCCGCGGCTTCGCCGTGGTCGCCGGCGAAGTAAAGGCATTGGCCGGGCAGACCAGCCGCGCCACGGAGGAGATCAGCGCACAGATCGCCGGCATGCAGCGCGCCACCACGACGTCGATCGCGGCGATCAGCGCCATCGAACATATCATCCGCGAAATCGGCAATATCAGCAGCGCCATCGCCGCGGCGGTAACGGAGCAGGGCGCGGCGACCGGAGAAATCGCCCGTAGCGTCGAGATCGCGGCCCTGCGCACGGTCGAGACCGCGAACGAAGTCAACCTGGTCGGCTCGGCAACGGCGGAAACGCGCGCCAGCGCCAATGCGGTCAAGATCGTGGCCGACGATCTCGGCCAGGTCGCCGGCCGCATCCGCGGTCAGGTCGATCAGTTCTTCGATCGGCTGAGCGCTTAAAGCGCTAGAGTCTGATTCATCTTCGATGAATCAGACTCTAGCTTTTTCATTTATTTGAGCATGATCTTATCCGAAAACCGGCATCCACTTTTCGGGATCATGCTCTAAGTCTCGAACGCGCCGGGAATATGCCGCGGCAATTTGCCGGGCGCGATCAGGACCGCATCGAAGCGCAGATCCTGAAACTTGATTTTTGGATTGTTCGTCAGCCAGATTTCCGCGGCGGTGGCGATGCGGGCGCGTTGCCGCTCGGTCACCGATTCCGCCGCGCCGTCCAAGGTCGCGCGCGCCTTCACCTCGACGAAGATCACCGTGTAGCGCCGGCCGGCGATGATGTCGATTTCACCGGCGGCGCAGCGGAAGCGCCGCGCCAGAATGCGGTAGCCCTTGCCGATCAGCCAGGCGGCGGCCTGGCTCTCCGCCGAGATGCCGCGGTTGAACGCCGCCAGCCGCGGCGGGCTCGGTTCGGCCTTTGGCGGCTTCGGCCGTAACCCGGGAACGCGCGGCGCCCGCGGTAACGGCGGCAGCGTGTCGTCACCTTTCGCCATCGTCGCCTTCTTTCGCCAGATCGAGCGCGCGCTGATAGACGTCGCGCCGGGCGCGGCCGGTAGCCAGCGCCACTTCGCCGACGGCGTCCTTCACCGACACACGCGCCAGCGCGTTGCGCAGCAGTTCGTCGACATCGGTGTCGGCGGCTTCCTGCTCGGGCGGCGGCGCAATCACGATGACGATCTCGCCGCGCGTCTCACCACCTTCGGCATAATCGTGCGCCAGGCCCGGCAGATCGCCACGGCGGATTTCCTCATGCAGCTTGGTCAGTTCGCGGCACACCGACGCCGCGCGGGGCCCGAGACCTGCGGAGAGATCGGCAAGGCTCGCGCCGAGCCGCGGCCCGCTTTCGAACAGCACCAAGGTCGCCGGGATGCTGGCCAGTTCGGCAATGCGCTTTTGCCGCGCGCCTTGCTTGGGCGGCAGGAAGCCCTCGAAGAAAAACCGGTCGGTCGGCAGGCCGGCGAGCGACAGCGCCGCCAGCACGGCGGAGGCACCGGGCAGCGCGGTCACCGCATGGCCGGCTTCGACCGCGGCGCGGACCAGCCGATAGCCGGGGTCGGAAATCAGCGGCGTGCCGGCATCCGACACCAGCGCGACCGCTTGGCCCTCGGCGAGCCGCGCGATGATCTTCGGCAGCGCTTCGTCGGCGTTATGCTCGTGATACGACATCAAGTGCGTGGCGATGCCGTAGCGCTCGGTCAGCTTGCGGGTGACGCGGGTGTCTTCGCAGGCGATGCAGTCGGCCGCCGCCAGGGTTTCCAGCGCCCGCAGGCTGATATCGCCCAGATTGCCGATCGGCGTGGCGACCAGATACAGCCCGGGCTGGCAAGCGTGCGCCTCGATCGGCTGGCCGAATGGCGCGTAGGAAGCCCGGCGGTCGCCCGGCGCGATTTTCTTGTCGTTACTCATGCCCGGTACTCTAGCCTGTTGGCCGCGCAATCGCGATTGCAGGGCCAAAATGGCCCGGTCGGCGTCCGCCCAGGACAAATTCCCTTAACTTTTCATTGCCTTAACTTTTGCAGGACAAAATAGCCGATACCGTCTAGGACTGAGGTAATTCTGTTGCGTGGGGAGCGGCCCTCTTGGGAACGCAGGCTGAAAAATCCGGAATAGCAAGGCGAGGCCTGTGCGTCGCGCTTGCCGTGTGCGCGGCCACCGTCGCGCTTGCCGCCTGCAGCAGCGGCAGCCTGGACCGCCTCGGCACCGAAGCGCCGCCACAAGGTGAAGGCGCGCCGCAACAGCCCGGCCAGATCGGCGCCGGACAAATTCGCATTGCCCTGATCCTGCCGTTGTCGGCGCCGGGCAATGCCGGCATCGCCGCGCTGTCGATGAAGAACGCCGCCGAAATGGCGCTGGCCGAATTCAAGGAGCCGAATATCCAACTGCTGGTCAAGGATGACGCCGGCACGCCGCAAGGCGCGCAAGCCGCCGCCCAGCATGCGATCGACGAAGGCGCCGAAATGATTATCGGTCCGCTGTTCGCGCAGTCGGTCAGCGCGGTCGGCGGCCTGGCGCGCGCGCGCGGCATTCCGGTGATCGCCTTCTCGACCGACGCCAGCGTCGCGGCGCGGGGAGTCTACCTCTTGAGTTTCCTGCCCGAGTCCGATGTTCGGCGCATCGTCGATTTTGCCGTGTCGCGCGGCAAGCGTTCTTTCGTCGCACTGCTGCCGGACAATGCCTATGGCTCGGTGGTCGAAGCGGCGTTCCAGCAGGCGGTGTCGCGCCGCGGCGGCCGCGTATTGGCGCTGGAAAAATACCCGCTCGACCCGAGCAAGATGACCGAGTCTATCCGCCGCGTCGCGCAAGCGGCGGCCGGCGCCGACTCGCTGTTCATACCGGACGGCGCCGATGCGGTGCCGCAGGTGGTGCAGCAGCTCGAAGCCAATCGCGTCAATCTCAAGCGCCTGCAATTGCTCGGCACCGGCCTGTGGGATGATCCGCGCATCGCCAGCACGCCGGCGCTTGCCGGCGGCCTGTACGCCGCGCCGGACTCCGCCGGCTTCAAGGCTTTCGCCACGCGCTATCGCGCCCGCTACGGCTCGGACCCGGTGCGTACCGCGACGTTGTCGTATGATGCGGTGGCGCTGGTCGCCGCTCTAGTGAAGACGCAAGGCCAGCAGCGCTTCACCGAACAGGTACTGACCGGATCGTTCGGCTTTGCCGGCATCGACGGCATCTTCCGCTTCAAGACCGACGGCACCAACGAGCGCGGTCTTGCTGTGCTGAAGGTCGCGCCCGGTGGCAGCCAGGTCGTCAGCCCGGCGCCGAAGTCGTTCGCGCCGGGGACTTGAAGGCCCGGTTCGTCCCGAAATGGACGCGCCTTGCGTGATGCCTTTCACCGCGACCAACAAAAAATGGCGGCACCGGCCGATCACCGATGCCGCCATTCGATTGGATCCGGAACGGCCGCTCAGGCCGACCTGCGCCAGGGCACCAGCATCGACACGCGTTCCCGATAGCGGCGGTAATCATCGCCGAAGAGATCGATCAGATCGCGCTCTTCCAACAGTGCGCCGACGATAATGTAAGCCGTGGTGACCGCCGCGAACAGCAAATGCCCAGCCGTCATCGTCGGCGCCGACCAGAACGCAATGATGAAGCCGAGATAGAGCGGATGCCGCACGAACTTGTAGTATAGCGGCGTGCGGAAACGCGGCGTCGGCATCGCGCGGCCGGCGAGATTATTGGCGACCTGATGCAGCCCGAACAGTTCGAAATGGTTAATCAGGAACGTGCTGGTCAACAAAATCAGCCAGCCGGCAAATGACAGGCCGATCACCGCCATCGCAATTTGCGGATTGTCGATGTGCCAGACCACGGCCGGTATCGGCCGCCATTGCCAGAGCAGCAGCGCAAGCGCGAGACTTGAGAATAGCACGTAAGTGCTGCGTTCCACGGGTTTCGGAACGAATTGCGTCCACCATTGCTTGAATTGCTTGCGCGCCATCACGCTGTGCTGGATGGCGAAAACGGACATCAGCAGAAGATCGACGATAATTGCCTCCGTCACCGGCACGACCGTCCCGGCGTCGATCGTTTTCGGCACCACGAGGCCCGAAATGAAACCGATTGCATAGAGGAAAGTGCCGAAGAAGAAGACGTATGAAGCAAGTCCGTAGATAAACGCCAAAAACCGGCCCATGGAATTTCCTTGAGTTGAAAGTGTTATTGGTTTGCCACCTTGTCACTCGGGCGCGGACGCTGAACCTCGCCCGGGGCTCGGAATCATCCGAGCGCCAGAGGTGCGGAAGGTGTATCGTGGGCGCGATTGAAAGACTTTGCCCGGTGGTTGATTTGTCCTTGAGACAAGCTTGATTTTTTATTGAGAGCTTGCTCCGCAAGACGGTTCGAGGCGCAAACGTGCAATTTCTCTTTGCCAACCATACGCTTGATATAAATCGGCGCGAGCTATGCCGCGGCTCCGAGTGCATCTCGGTCGAGCCGCAGGTGTTCGACCTTTTGACTTATCTGGTTCAGAACCGCGATCGCGTCGTCAGCAAGGATGATCTCATTGCCTCCGTTTGGGCCGGCCGGATCGTGTCCGATTCAACGCTGGCGAGCCGCATCAACGCCGCACGAAAAGCGGTTGGCGATAGCGGTGAAAACCAGACGCTGATCCGTACCATCGCCCGCAAGGGGCTCCGCTTTGTCGGCGACGTGCAGACCGCTCATTCCGCGGAAGCCGCGGCGGCGGGCCGGGCCGAGCCGGAGCGCCCGCCGTTGCCGCTACCCGACCGTCCCGCCATTGCCGTGCTTCCGTTCGTCAACATGAGCGGCGATCCCGAACAGGAATATTTTTCCGACGGCATCAGCGAAGACATTATCACCGCGCTGTCGAAGCTGCGCTGGTTCTTCGTGATCGCCCGTAACTCGTCGTTTATCTACAAGGGCAAGCCCGTCAGCATGAAGCAAATCGCCGCGGAGCTCGGCGTTGGCTATGTGGTCGAAGGCAGCGTGCGCAAAGCCGGCGATCACGTGCGCATTTCGGTGCAGCTCAATGATGTCGGCACCGGCAACCACATCTGGGGGGAGCGCTACGATCGCAATCTCGCCGATGTTTTCGCGGTGCAGGACGAGATCACTGAAGCCATCGTCGCCGCGATTGAACCGCAACTCTACGCCGCCGAAAATTTCCACGCCCAGCGCAAGCCGCCGGACAGCATGGACGCCTGGGATCTGGTGATGCGCGCGCTGTCGCATTACTGGCGGGTGACGCGGCAGGACAATGTCGTCGCGCAGGCGCTGCTCGAAAAGGCGATCAGCATCGATCCGAATTACGGCCAGGCGCTCGGCCTGCTCGCCACCAGCCACACCTTCGGCACCCACATGGGCTGGGCGGACATGGCGACCGTGGCGCCGATTGCCGAGCGCGCGGCGCAGGCAGCGATCCTGGCCGACGGTGAGGACGCCTGGGCGCATCATGCATTGGGCTATGTTTATTTGTTCGCGCGCCGCTTCGAGGATTCGCTGGCCGAATTCGAACTGGCGCTCAGACTCAATCCGAACTCCGCATTGGCTCATGGGTATCACGGCGTGACGCTGGCCTATTGCGGGCGTTGGGAAGAAGGATATTTGGCCGCGCGCCGTGCGTTGCGGCTAAGCCCGCGCGATCCGTTTTCGGCGACGTATCTCGGCGTCGCCGCCTACAACCAGTTCATCGGCCGCAATTACGACGAGGCAATGCAATTGTCGCGCGAGGCCATCCGGGAACGCGCCGATTTCGTCGGCGGGCATCGCGTTCTCACCGCCGCCGCGAGTATGGCCGGACAAACCGATGTCGCCAAAGTCGCCTTGCAGGAACTCCGCCGCGCGCAACCCAATATCTCGCTGGCCTGGATCGCAAACCAAATGCCGATCCAACATGACGCCGACCGGGAGCACTATCTGGAAGGCTTCCGCCGCGCCGGCCTGACCTGACCTGACCTGGACGTCAATGATCCTCTCCGACTCGAGAGATGCGTCGCTTGTTGAGTTAATGCCTTACGCCGCCAGATCGGCGACCACCGCATCGAGCAACGGAAATCCGCTTTGCGTCACGCGCAGGCGGCCATTGTCCATGGTCTCGACCGCGCCGCCGTCCATCAGGAATGCAAGCCGCTTGGGATCGAGCGCGCGGCCGGACAATTGCGTGAACCGCTTGGGGTCGATGCCCTCGGCGAGACGAAGCCCCATCAACAGGAATTCGTCGGCCACTTCGCCGGGCTGTAATTTCTCGTCGACGATGAGGCCGTGGCCCTGCCGTTCGACCAGATCGAGCCAGGCTTCCGGCTTCTTCTCGGTTTCGGTCGCGTAGCGGCGGCCGTCGATGTTGAGCCGTCCATGCGCGCCGGGACCGACGCCGGCATATTCATGACCGCGCCAGTAAACCAGATTGTGCCGGCACTCGGCACCCGGCCGCGCGTGATTGGATACTTCGTAAGCCGGCAGGCCGGCGTCGTTGCAGATGACTTGCGTGAGATCGTAAAGATCGCGGCCGAGATCGTCGTCCGGCACGATCAGCTTGCCGGCCTTATGCAAGCCGAAGAACGGCGTGCCGGGCTCGATGGTCAGCTGGTAGAGCGACAGATGTTCGGCCGCTTCCGAAATTGCCTGTTTGAGTTCGGCCTTCCAGCCTTCAAGCGTCTGCCGCGGCCGCGCATAAATCAGATCGAACGAGTAGCGGTCGAAGATCGAGCGCGCCACCGCGATGGCATCGAGCGCTTCCTGCGCGCTGTGCAGGCGGCCGAGCTCCTTCAGCGATTGGTCGTCAAGCGCCTGCACGCCGAGCGAAACTCGATTGACGCCGGCGGCGCGATAACCGCGAAAGCGCGTCGCCTCGACGCTGGTCGGGTTGGCTTCCAGCGACACCTCGACATTGCCGGCGACGGTCCAATGCTTGCCGATGGAATCGAGAATGGCGCCGACGGTTTCCGGCTGCATCAGCGACGGCGTGCCGCCGCCGAAGAAAATCGTCGACACAGTGCGGCTAGGGGTGCGCTCTGCGGCGGCGGCAATCTCGGATTGAATGGCGCGCACGTAATGCGCTTCGTCATAGCCGCCGTGGCGCACATGGCTGTTGAAGTCGCAATACGGGCACTTCGACAGGCAGAACGGCCAGTGTACGTAGACAGCGAATTCGGGTGAGACTGTGGTTAACGTCATTTAACAACTATAGGCGCGAGCATTCAAAACGGCCAGCTTTACCGCGTCTTTGCTGCGGACAAGTACTTAAAATTGTAATGATTTACGGGCGCAAACAGGCCGCCGCCAGCTTCACGAAAGCCCGCGCGCGGTGCGACAGACCGAGGCCCAAAGGCGGCAGGCCGTGCTTTTCCAGCGCGGTCATTTCGCCGAAAGTGCGGTTATGGCCATCCGGTAAAAACAACGGGTCGTAGCCGAAGCCGGCATCGCCCTTGGGCGGCCATACGATGACACCATCGACGCGGCCTTCGAATTCTTCCGTGTGTCCGTCCGGCCAGGCCAGGCAAAGCGCGGCGATGAAATGCGCGCTGCGCTGCTCGGGCGCGCGCGCGCCGCGTTCGATCAGCAGCGTCTGGATGCGGTTCATGGCGAAGCGGAAATCCTTGTCCGGACCCGCCCAGCGCGCCGAATGGATGCCGGGCTCGCCGCCCAATGCTTCGACCACCAGGCCGGAATCGTCGGCGAAGGCGGCGCGCTCGGTCGCCGTCGCCGCGGCCAGCGCCTTGATGCGGGCATTGGCAGCGAAGGTGGTGCCGGTCTCGTCCGGCTCGGTGAGCTTGAGCTCGGCCGCCGATTGAACGGCAATCGCATAGGACGCCAACAGCTCGCGCATTTCGCCGAGCTTGCCCGGATTGTGGGTGGCGATGACCACCGATCCGGTGAGTTGCCGGTGCACGGACAAACTCACGCCACCGCGATCTTCTGCAGTTCGACCAATTCGCCGATGCCCTTGCGCGCCAGCGCCAGCAGCGCGAGCAGTTGTTCCTCGCTGAACGGGTCCTTCTCGGCGGTGGCCTGTATTTCCACAATGTTGCCCTTGCCGGTCATGACGAAATTGCCGTCGGTATCGGCTTCCGAGTCCTCGGCGTAATCGAGATCGAGCACGGCGGTGCCCTTGAACACGCCGCAGGACACAGCGGCGAGGTGGTCGCGCAACACCGGGGCATTGCCCTGCGCCTTGAACATGTCGCGCGACTTCATCCACGACAGGCAATCGGACAAAGCCACCCAGGCGCCGGTGATGGATGCGGTGCGGGTGCCGCCATCGGCCTGGATCACGTCGCAGTCGATGGTGATCTGGCGCTCGCCGAGCGCCTGCAGGTCGATGACCGAACGCAAGCTACGGCCAATCAGGCGCTGGATTTCGACGGTGCGGCCGCCCTGCTTGCCCGAGGAGGCCTCGCGGCGGGTGCGGGTATTGGTGGCGCGCGGCAGCATGCCGTATTCGGCGGTGACCCAGCCCCGGCCCTGGCCCTTGAGCCACGGCGGCAGCCGTTCCTCCAGGCTGGCGGTCACCAGCACATGGGTATCGCCGAACTTCACGAAACAGGAGCCTTCGGCATATTTGACCACGCCGCGTTCGAGCGACACGGCGCGCAATTCATTGAGTTCTCGGCGGCTTGGCCGCATTGGGCATCATCCTTCTTTGCGAACGCCGCACACCATAACCATATGCAGAGGCTGAACAAGCTTGAACAGGGCCGGCCCGGCGGTCATTGTAACCGGCGGCAAGGAGAAGGGTTTTGGCTTCCCACGACGTTCCGATCGGCTCCAGTCAGGTCAGCCTCGCCGCGCTCAACGAGCGCTCGCGCGAGATTTTCCGCTCGATCGTCGAAAGCTACCTGACCACCGGCGAGCCGGTCGGCTCGCGCAACCTCTCGCGCATCCTGCCGATTTCCCTGTCGCCGGCCTCGGTCCGCAACGTGATGTCGGACCTTGAGGACTTAGGGCTTATCTTTGCGCCGCATACCTCCGCCGGCCGATTGCCGACCGAACTGGGTCTGCGTTTTTTCGTCGATGCGCTGATGCAGGTCGGCGATCTCACGGAAGACAACCGGCGTTCGATCGAAGCGCAGGTCGCGGTTCACGGCGCCAACAAATCGGTCGAAGCGGTGCTGACCGAAGCCTCGCAAATGCTGTCGGGCCTGACGCGTTCGGCCGGCGTCGTGCTCACCGCCAAGATCAACGTGCGGCTCAAGCACATCGAATTCGTCCGGCTGGAGCCCGAGCGCGCTCTGGCGGTACTGGTGGCGGAAGACGGCCAGGTCGAAAACCGCGTGCTCAACGTGCCGGCCGGACTGCCGAGTTCGGCGTTGGTCGAGGCGAGCAATTTTCTCAACTCGCGCATTCGCGGCAAGACCCTGGATGAATTGCGTGCCGAGATCGAGACCGCGGTGACGCAAGGCAAGGCCGAACTCGACCAACTGACGCAGAAGGTTATCTCTGCCGGCCTTGCGAGTTGGTCGGGCGGCGACGCCGACGCGCGCCAGCTGATCGTGCGCGGGCACGCCAATCTGCTCGACGACCTGCATGCGCTCGACGACCTGGAGCGGGTGCGCTCGCTGTTCGATGCACTGGAGACCAAGCGCGGCGTCATTGACCTTTTGGGCCGCGCCGAGCGCGCCGACGGCGTGCGCATCTTCATCGGCTCCGAGAACAAGCTGTTCTCGCTGTCCGGCTCGTCGACCATCGTCGCGCCCTATCGCGACAATGAGGGCCGCATCGTCGGCGTGATCGGGGTGATCGGCCCGACAAGGCTGAACTATGCCCGCATCATCCCGATGGTGGATTATACCGCGCGGGTGGTCAGCCGGTTGTTGTCCGGCTGACTCGCTCCGCGATCAGTAGCCGACAGTGAAGCGGCGGCGTGAATGCGCCGGCTTTTCGACTTCGTCGGCAAGCGCGATCGCATAATCCTCAAACGAAATGCTGCTGCCTTTGTCGTTGGCGAGCAGCTGATCGGTGCCGAGGCGGAATTTTCCGGTGCGCGGTCCGGCAATGAAAAGCGCCGACGGCGACAGGAACGTCCAGTCTAATTCTTTTTCCTGCTTGAGCAGGTCGAGGAACACGCCGCCGGCGGCGGCTTCGGCTTTGTACTGCGGCGGGAATTCCGGCGTGTCGATCAGCTTCTTGCCCGGCGCGACTTCGAGGCTGCCGGCGCCGCCGACCACGAGGTAGCGTTTCACGCCGGAGGCGCGGACTGCCTCGATCAGCCTTTTCGGATCGCTGGCGCTGAAGTGCACGGCGCTGATGACGGCATCGTGGCCCTTGATGAGCGTGGCGAGGCCGGACTGGTCGAGGACGTCGCCCTTTTGCGCTGTGACCTTGGGCTGGACTGCGATCTTCTCCGGATTGCGGACGATGGCCGTGACCGCGTGGCCGCGGCGGACGAGTTCATTGAGGATGGACGTGCCGGCATTGCCGGTGGCACCGATGAGAGCGATTTTCATAGGCTAGGCCTTTATATGGTTTCGATAAGATACTAGGTGTGCTAAATATGGTTTGGTGTAAAGAAGGCACCGTTTGGAGACCTGGTTACCCGAGGGAGACCACGATGCTCGCGCCCAACATCTACGACGCAAATTGCCCGACTCGCCAAGTGCTTAACCGCATTGCCGACAAATGGGCGGTGCTGGTGCTGGGGCTGCTGGTCGACGGTCCGGTGCGGTTTAACCGGTTGCGCCGGACAATCGATGGCCTGTCACAGAAAATGCTATCGCAGACGTTGAAGAACCTGGAACGCGACGGACTGGTTCACCGTGAGGCGAAAGCCACGGTCCCGGTGACGGTGGAGTATTCGATCACGCCACTGGGGCTGACTTTGGCGGAAACCGTCGAAGCGATCAAAATCTGGGCTGAATCCCACATCGCCGACGTGCAAAAGGCGCAAAAGCGCTACGACAAGATATCCAATCATTCTTGATTTTTACGCCGCGAAGCCTGATATCCCCCTCATCCTGATCAATTTTTAGAAGTGGGTTAGCACTATGACGGATGAAACCGCGCGCAAGGTCGATGACGCGGCCGCTGAGGCAGCCAACGGCGCCCTGGCGAAGCCCGACGCCCAGGTGCCGGAACTGGTGCCGGCCGAGCAGGTGACCGCCGCGCTGGAAGCCGCCGCCGAATTCAAGGACAAGCATTTGCGCCTGCTGGCCGAGATGGAAAATCTCCGCCGCCGCACCGAGAAGGAAGTCGCCGACGCGCGGCAGTATGGCGTCTCCCGTTTCGCCGGCGACGTTCTGGCGGTTGCCGACAACATGCACCGCGCGCTCGCCACGCTCGACGAAGAAGTCCGCGGCGCGGCTGACTCCAAGCTGATCTTGCTGATCGAAGGCGTCGAGCTGACCGAGCGGGAATTGCTCAAGACGCTTGAAAAGCATGGCGTCAAGAAATTCACGCCGCAGGGCGAGAAGTTCGACCCCAATCTGCATCAGGCCATGTACGAAGTGCCGAACTCCGACGTACCCGCCGGTCATGTCGCGCAGGTCATTCAGTCGGGCTACATGATCGGCGAGCGCATGCTGCGCCCGGCTTTGGTCGGCGTTTCCAAGCCGGCCGCAAAGACGGCTTCGAATTAGCGTTTAACGCGGGTCGACGCCGTCGCGCACGGCGCGGAAGCGGTTGAACATCGCGTCCCAGTTATCCTTGCTGCTGACGCCGATGATACGGAGGAATCCGTTGCTGCCGAAGCGCACCCATTGCACCAGCGAAACTGGGGTGCCGCGCGGGCCGGTCGCCTGCGCCCGGGTTTCGTGGCCCGGTCCGTTATTGATCCGTTGCGGCTCGGAAAGCTGCACTTTGATGTCGGCGAGCGGCGCCGTGGCCAGAAGGTCATTGGCAAACCGGCCGCGCTCGCTTGGCTCGGTCGGCGCGCCGGGTCCGACGGCAACGATCATGTAAGGCTGCGTCGTGATGTCGTCGGAAGGCCCGTCGGTCAGAATGACTCCGCCCGCCGGCAGAACCTGCATCACCCGGAAGCCGGCCAGTTCAGTGAGCTGGAACGGCAGCAAGCCCAGCTGTTCCTTGACCGGTGTTGGCCGGAACGTGACGCTGGCGAGCGCCTTGCGGACGACCGCGTCGGAATAGACCGACAGCGCCGTGTCGGGCACCTGCACCTGCACCAGCGCGGTCAGGTCCTTGACCTCGCCGCCGACGGCTTGCGCCAGCAGAAACCACTTGTGGATCGGGCCGCCGCCTTCATTGGTGGTGCCGGTGATCAGGACGCCGATGCCGCTTTCGAACGGGAAGCTCTCGCGCTTGATGTCGGCCACTCCCTTTTGGTCGTTCGAATAGGCCGAGCGCGCCAGATCCTCGTAAGCGCGGGCCGGCAGGTCCAGAACGGTGATGATCGCATTGCGCTCGGTGTCCTCGAAGCCGGCCAGCCTTTTGCTGACCGTGAAATCGCCGGGCGGCTGCATGCCGATCCGCAGACCGGGCGGAAACACGGTTTCGGCGGCGCCAGCGGCCGGGACCTGAAATATCAAGACGGCCGAGAGGACGAGCAACGGGACCAGCGATCGTCGGAGCATGCGGTGGACTGCTTTTCGTTTGATGACGGGATCGCTCGGGGCCGGATCGTTAAATCTGACTAACCGTCCCGGCTGGGGCGGCAATTGGAGGCGGACATTTAGGCTATTTTAGTGCTGCCTGCGGCCGCCGCTCGCGATTTCGTGACCGCCCGGCTTGCGGGGCGGGGGGGCCCTCCTATATGAGCCTTGAGCCGCGAAACCGCGGTGAATCGCGTATCCAGGGGGCTGGATCAGAGGGTCTGCGGATTGGCCGCGGACGTCTCTTCGGGCGCTACGTTGGCCCGGCCGGCCTGCCGCAAATTGAAGAGGGACAGCTATGGGCAAGGTCATCGGTATCGACCTCGGCACCACCAATTCGTGCGTTGCCGTCATGGAAGGCAAGGCACCGAAAGTCATCGAGAACGCCGAAGGCATGCGCACCACGCCTTCGATTGTCGCCTTTACGGACGACAACGAA
>JAQSCR010000419.1:0-15068 GCA_029945495.1 Pseudolabrys sp.
AACAAGACGCGGCCAAGCCCGACGGCAACGCGCAACAGAGCCGCGGCGAGAAGCGCGAGCCGGGGCAGAATATCCTGCGCCTGCTGCCGGCCGATTCCGTCACCGAGCATTCCATCGACACCGCGCAAGGCAAGCTCGCTTATACGGCGACCGCCGGCACGCTCGCCTTCTACGATCAGTCCGGCAACCAGAGCGCCGCGGTGTTCTACACCGCCTATGTGGCGAAAGGCGCCAACCGCCCGGTGACTTTCGCCTTCAACGGCGGGCCGGGCGCCGCTTCCGCCTATCTGCATCTCGGTCTGGTCGGTCCGCGCATTCTCACATTCGGCGCCAATGGCCACGACGCGACGCGAACCGAGTTGCGCGACAATCCGGATACCTGGCTGCGCTTCACCGATCTGGTGCTGATCGATCCGATCGGCACCGGCTGGAGCCGCGCCGCCAAAATCGAGGACAGCAAAGGCTTCTGGAGCGTACAAAGCGACGCCGGCGCGATGGCCAAGGCGATCTCGCTCTATGTCACGCACAATAACCGCGGCGGCTCGCAGAAATTCCTGCTCGGCGAAAGTTATGGCGGCTTACGCGCGGTCAAGACGGCGCGTGCGCTGCTGCGCGACCAGGGCGTCGCGATCAGTGGCATCGTCATGCTGTCGCCGCTGCTGGAAGGCTGGCTGACCTTCGGCGACGACAATTCGGCGCTGCGCGCGGCCTTGCAATTGCCGTCGCTGGCGGCGGCCGAACTGGAGCGCAAAAATCAATTCAGTCCGGAGGCGCTGCAGGCGGCGGAGAAATTCGCCATGACCGATTATCTGACGACTTTGGCCGGACCGCCACCGGCGGGCGAGGCCGGCAAGGCGTTCTATGGGCGGGTGGCGCAGATCACCGGCCTGTCGGCCGATAACATGACGCAGGCGCGCGGCTTCGTGAACGACTTCGTCAAGAGCCTGCGGATGGGAAAAATCGTCAGCCGCTACGACGCCGATTTTGCCGTCGACGATCCCAACCCGGAGCAACGATCGTCGCGCGGCGGCGATCCGATCCTCGACGGCGTCTCGCGCGCCTATGGCGGCGGCTTTGCCGACTATGCCCGCAACGAGCTCGGTTTCAAGACCGAGATGACCTATTCGCTGCTCGCCAGCGACGTCACCCGCGGCTGGGATTGGCACGGCGGCCGCTTCCAGGTCAGCGCCGACGACGACATCCGCTCATTGCTCGCGTTCAGCCCGTCGTTCCGGCTGCTGATCGCGCACGGCACGAGCGACATGGTCACGCCCTACGGCATGACGCGCTATGTGCTCGACCACCTGCCGCCGATCGGCGCGCCCGGCCGCACGCAGCTCAAGCTCTATCGCGGCGGGCATATGTTCTACATCGACCAGCAGGCGCGCAAAGCCTTCAGCACCGATGCGGCGGCATTCTATCGCGCCGGCGAATAGCGCGCGCCGTCGCCCTCTACCGCACGCGCATATATTGTCATAACCTCACTTGAACAGACCGGCGGCAATCTGCGATGCTGATCGCGCCGGACGCTCATGTGGGGTAACTCGCCTTGGATCTCGTTCTGACCGAGTGGCTGAGCGCCACCATACGCTGGCTGCACGTCGTCGCCGGCATCGCCTGGATCGGCTCGTCGTTTTACTTCATCCACCTCGATCTCAGCCTGAAGCCGCGTGACGGCCTGCCGTCCGGCGTCAAGGGCGAGGCCTGGCAGGTGCATGGCGGCGGCTTCTATCAGATGATCAAGTTCATGGTGGCGCCGGGCAAGATGCCCGACGAGCTGACCTGGTTCAAATGGGAAGCCTACACGACCTGGCTGTCCGGCTTCGCGTTGCTGGTCGTCGTGTATTATCTCAACGCCGAACTGTTTCTGATCGACAAGTCGGTGCTGGACATGAGCGCGCCGGCGGCGGCCGGCGTCGCCTTCGTCAGCCTGGCGGCGGCCTGGATCGCCTATGAGGTGCTGTGCCGCTCGCCGCTCGGCAGGCATGAGGTCGCGCTGGCGCTGTTCGGCTACGTCTTTCTGGTGGCGCTGACCTACGGCTTCACCCATGTGTTCAGCGGCCGCGGCGCCTTCACCCAGATCGGGGCGCTGATCGGCACGATCATGGTGGCCAATGTGTTCATCATCATCATTCCGTACCAGAAGAAGACCGTCGCCGCGCTGATCGCGGCCAGGGATCCCGATCCGTATTGGGGCGCGATCGGCAAACAGCGCTCGCTGCACAACAATTACCTGACCCTGCCGGTCGTCTTCCTGATGCTGAGCAATCACTATCCGCTGTTCTTCGCCACCCAGTACAACTGGCTGATCGTCGCCATTGTGCTTTTGATCGGCCCGGTGATCCGCCATTTCTTCAATTCGCAGCACGCCGGCAAGGGCAATCCGTGGTGGACCTGGGGCGTCGCCGCCGCCGGCATGATTGCGATCGCGCTGCTGTCAGGCGCCGGCCCGCGCGGCCAGAAGGCCGGAGCCAATACTGGAAACTTGCCGGCGACGCCAAAATTCGCCGAGGTCACCGATATCGTGATGTCCCGATGCAGCATGTGCCATACCGCCGAGCCGGTGTGGACGGGCATCGCGACAGCGCCGAACGGCATCAAGCTCGACGATCCGGCGCAGATCAAGCTGCATGCCCGCATGATCGCCATCAACGCCGCCAAATCGAGCGCCATGCCGCCGGGCAATGTCACCGAAATGACCGCCGACGAACGCCAGGTGCTGGCGGCCTGGATCGCGGCCGGCGCGCCGGATAAATGACCATTTTTTCCCTCGAGCAGATCAACGCGCTCAACCACGCCGATTTCACGGCCGCGCTCGGCGACATTTTCGAGCATTCGCCCTGGGTCGCCCAAGCGGCGGCCGCCAAGCGGCCGTTCTCGACATTGGCGGCGCTGCTTGAAGCGATGACGGATGCGGTGCGCGCGGCGCCGGACGACAAGAAGCTCGCCCTGGTCAAGGCGCATCCCGATCTCGCCGGCAGAGCGGCGCGCTCGGGCGCGCTGACCGCGGATTCGACCGATGAGCAGGCCAGCGTCGGGCTCGATGCCCTAAGCGAGGCCGAGTTCGCGCGCTTCCACCAACTGAACGACGGCTATCAGGCCAAGTTCGGCATTCCCTTCATCGTCTGCGTGCGGCGGCACAGCAAGGATTCGATCCTCAGCGAATTCGAGCGCCGGCTGGCGCAGGATAAAGGCGACGCCTTCGAGACCGCACTCGGCGAGATTTTCCGCATCGCCGCGCTGCGGCTCGACCAGCGCGTGACCGCGCCGGTGCGCCTGCCGCTGCATGGCCGGCTGTCGACGCATGTGCTCGACGTGCATGGCGGCGGGCCTGGCGCCGATGTGCCGGTCGAACTCTGGGAATTGTCGCGTGACGGCGACGCCCGGCTGCTGGTGCGCACCGAGACCAATCAAGACGGCCGCACCGACAAGCCCTTCATCGCGGAACGGCCGGTGCCTATCGGCACTTACGAGCTGCGCTTCGCGGTCGCCGGCTATTTCCAGAGCCACGGCGTGACGCTTTCGGAACCGCCATTTCTCGACGTCGTGCCGATCCGCTTTGCGGTCGCCGAGCCGGAGCGCCATTACCACGTGCCGCTGCTGATGACGCCGTGGAGCTATTCCACCTATCGCGGCAGCTAGCGCGTTGGCCGGCCAAGCCTTTCCCGCAGAATCCCGTGCATGGCGCAGGATTGGGCAGCGACTGCCACTATTTCATGGCTTCATTTGCCAAAGAAATTGGCACACTATTGGCATGCTAATTTTGGCGACGCAGCTTGCGGAGGCAGGTATGCAGTCAGCCGTTCGGGGCCAGCGTATCGATGTCGAATCCGGTGCCAGTCAGTAACCCGCCCGCGCGCGCGCCGCTGCTGCAGGCCATCGGCATCACCAAACTCTACGGCAGCTTCCTCGCCAACGATTCCATCGATCTCGACCTGTTCACCGGCGAAATCCACGCACTGCTGGGCGAGAACGGCGCCGGCAAGTCGACGCTGGTCAAGACCATGTACGGACTGATCCAGCCGAGCGCCGGCGAACTGCGCTGGATGGGCGAGAAGCTGGAGCTTTCCGGACCGTCGGATGCGCGCGGGCGCGGCATCGCCATGGTGTTCCAGCATTTCTCGCTGTTCGACAATCTAACGGTGGCCGAGAACGTCGCGCTCGGCCTCGACGGCGTCGAAAGCTTCGCCGCCATGTCGGCGCGGCTGGCGCAGGTGTCGCGCGATTACGGCCTGCCGCTCGACCCGAACCGCGAGGTGTGGCGGCTGTCGGTCGGCGAGCGCCAACGCATCGAGATCGTGCGCGCGCTGATGCAGAATCCGAAGCTGCTGATCCTCGACGAGCCGACCGCGGTGCTCACCCCGCAGGAGGCCGACCAGCTTTTCACGGTGCTGTTCCGGCTCAAAAGCGAAGGCCGCGCGCTCCTCTACATCAGCCACAAACTGGATGAGGTGAAGCGGCTGTGCGACACCGCCACCATTTTGCGCGGCGGCAAGAAGATCTCGACCTGCGATCCGCGCCAGGAAACCGCGGCGTCGCTGGCGCGCCTGATGGTTGGCGCCGAGATCGGCGAGGTGAAGGCGACCACCGCCCGCGCCACGACGATCCCGCGTTTGCTGATCAACGACCTGTCGCTTGAACCCGACGATCCGCATGGCGTGCTTCTCAAGGGCGTTTCGGTCGAGGTCAAAGGCGGCGAAATCCTCGGCATCGCCGGTGTCGCCGGCAACGGCCAGGACGAATTGTTCGCGGTGCTGTCGGGCGAACGCTTCGCGGAGCATGAGGACAATGTCATCATCGACGGCCATGCCGCCGGCCATCTCACCGTCACCGATCGCCGCCGCCTGGGCGCCGCCTTCGTGCCGGAAGAGCGGCTCGGCCACGGCACCGCGCCGCGCATGAAGCTGTCGGAGAACGCGCTGCTCACCGGCCACGCCGCCAGCCACATGGTCAATCACGGTTTCGTCGACAGGCCGAAGACGCTGGAGACGGTCGACAAGACCACCAAGACCTTCGACGTGCGCAAGGCCAAGCGCGACCCGGAAGCGGCCAGCCTGTCAGGCGGCAATCTGCAGAAATTCATCGTCGGCCGCGAAATCCTGCGCGAGCCGGGCGTGCTGATCGTCAGCCAGCCGACCTGGGGCGTCGATGCCGGCGCTGCCGCCGTTATTCGCCAGGCTTTGCTCGATCTGTCCGGACGCGGCAGTGCGGTGCTGGTGATCAGCCAGGACCTGGATGAGCTGGCCGAAATCGCCGACCGCATCGCCGTGATGTTCCACGGCCATCTGTCGGAGCCGATCGCCGCCGCCGACGCGACGCGCGAAAAGCTCGGCTTGCTGATGGGCGGCGCCTCGGCCGCGGCAAGTGGCGGCGAGAAGGAGGCGATGCATGCAGTTGGTGCTTGAGAAGCGCGCCGAACGCTCAACGAAGATCGCCATCCTGTCGCCGCTGCTCGCCATCGCGCTCACTTTGGTGACGATGTCGATCCTTTTCGCCATTCTCGGCAAGAACCCGATCGCGGCGCTCTACGTCTATTTCGTCGAACCGCTGACCGATTCGTTCACGCTGATGGAGATCGCCGTGAAGGCGACGCCGCTGGTGATGATCGCAGTCGGGCTGTCGCTCTGCTATCTCGCCAATGTCTGGAATATCGGCGCCGAAGGCCAGTTCATCATGGGCGCGGTGTGCGGCAGCTATCTCGCCGTCGTCACCAACGGCACCGGCGCCGGACCCTGGGTGCTGCCGGCGATGCTGGTGATGGGCGCTGCCGGCGGCGCGCTGTGGGCGATGATCCCCGCGCTCTGCAAGGTGCGCTATGGCGCCAACGAGATTCTCACCAGTCTGATGCTGGTCTATGTCGCAGACCTGATCATGGACTATCTGGTGCGCGGGCCGTGGCGCGATCCGAAGGGCATGAACTTCCCGACCACGGCGTCGTTCGATCCGGTCGCGACAGTGCCAACTCTGTTCGAGACCGGCCGACTGCACTGGGGCGCGATTGTCGCGCTGATCGTGGTGGCGCTGGCCGCCGTCATGCTCGGGCGCACCATCAAAGGTTTCGAGATTCGCGTGGTCGGCGCGGCGCCGAGAGCGGCGCGCTTTGCCGGCTTCAGTTCGGACCGGCTGGTGCTTTTCACCTTCGCGGTGTCGGGCGCGCTCGCCGGATTGGCCGGCATCATCGAAGTGGCCGGCCCGGTCGGCGTGCTGCAGCCGGGCATTTCGCCGGGCTATGGCTTTACCGCCATCATCGTCGCCTTCCTCGGCCGGCTCAATCCGGTCGGCATCCTGATTGCCGGATTGTTTCTGGCGCTGACCTTCATCGGCGGCGAAGGCGCGCAGATCTCGATGAAGATTCCGCTCGACCTTACCAAAGTGTTCCAGGGCATCCTGCTGTTCTACGTGCTGGCCTGCGACTCGCTCATTCTCTACCGCATCCGTCTGATCGCCACCCCGAAGAAAGCTATTCATGGGACTGCTTGAAGCCATCATCATTTCGGTGATCGCCGCCTCGACGCCGTTGCTGCTGGCGGCGGCCGGCGAACTCGTGGTCGAGCGCTCCGGCGTGCTCAATCTCGGCACTGAGGGCATGATGATCATGGGCGCGGCCTGCGGCTTTGCCGGCGCCTACCTCACCGGCTCGACTTTCGTCGGCGCGCTGTTCGGCATCGCCGCGGGAGCGGCGCTGTCTTTGGTGTTCGCGGCGCTGACGTTAGGGCTAGCGGTCAACCAGGTGGCAGCCGGTCTCGCGCTCACCATTCTCGGCATCGGCCTGTCGGGCCTGATCGGCGCGGGCTTTGTTGGCGAAAGGATCACGCCGGCGCCCCGTCTGTATATTCCACTGCTGACCGATCTGCCCATCGTCGGCAAGATCCTGTTCGGCCAGGACGGCTTCGTCTATTTTTCGATCGCGCTGGTGGCGACGATCTGGTGGTTTCTCTACCGCACCCGCGCCGGACTGGTGCTGCGCGCGGTGGGCGACAGCCACACCTCTGCGCATGCGCTTGGCTATCCGGTGCTGAAAATCCGCCTGCTCGCCGTGTTGTTCGGCGGAGGCTGCGCCGGCTTAGGCGGCGCGTTCCTGCCGCTCGCCTATACGCCGTTCTTCATACCGGGCATGACCGCCGGCCGCGGCTGGATCGCGTTGGCGCTGGTGGTGTTCTCGTCGTGGATGCCGGGCCGGCTGGTGGCCGGCGCCTATCTGTTCGGCGCGGTGACGATCCTGCAGCTGCACGCGCAGGCATTCGGCCTCGGCATTCCGTCGCAACTGATGTCGGCTTTGCCTTATCTGGCGACCGTTATCGTGCTGGTGCTGATTTCGCGCGCGCGCGGCAGCGCCGGCTCGGTGGCGCCCGCCTCGCTCGGAATTGTGTTCGTGCCTGATCGCTAACCTTCCTACCCCCGTTCTGACAAACCGGAGTTGAAACGATGAAAAAACTGATGATGACCGTCGCGGCTGCCGCGTTGGCAATCGCCGCGACAGGCTCTAGCGCTTCCGCGGCCGAAAAGCTCAAGGTCGGATTTATCTATCTCGGACCGATCGGCGATCTCGGCTGGACCTACCGGCATGAAGTCGGCCGCCAGGAGATGGTCAAGGAACTGGGCGACAAGATCGAGACCACCTATCTCGAGAACGTCAACGAAGGTCCCGACAGCGAGCGCTCGATCGAGCAGCTCGCACGCACCGGCCACCAGCTGATCTTCACCACCTCGTTCGGCTACATGGATCCGACGCTGAAGGTCGCCAAGAAATATCCGAAGATCATGTTCGAGCACGCCACCGGCTTCAAGAGCGCGCCGAACATGGGCACCTATTCCGGCAAGTTCTACGAGGGCCGCTACATCCAGGGCGTGATCGCCGGCAAGATGTCGAAGAAGGGCGTGCTCGGCTACATCGGCTCGTTCCCAATTCCGGAAGTGATCTCCGGCATCAACGCCACCATCCTCGGCGCGCAGACCGTCAATCCGGACATCAAGATCAAGATCATCTGGGTGAACACCTGGTTCGATCCCGGCAAGGAAGCCGACGCCGCCAAGGCACTGATCGATCAGGGCGCCGACATCATCATGCAGCACACCGACTCGCCGGCCGCCGTGCAGGTCGCCGCCCAGCGCGGCGTGCTCGCCTTCGGGCAAGACTCCGACATGATCAAGTTCGGGCCGAAGATCCAGCTCACCTCGATCATCGACAATTGGGGGCCGTACTACACCCGGCAGGCCAAGGCGATGCTCGACGGCGCCTGGAAGGCCGGCGATACCTGGGACGGTCTGAAAGAAAAGATGGTGGTGATGGCGCCCTACACCAACATGCCCGACGACGTGAAGGCCTTGGCCGAGAAGACCGAAGCCGCGATCGTTGCCGGCACGCTGCATCCGTTCAAATGTCCGGTGCTCGGGCAGGATGGCAAACCGGTGGAGTGCAAAGGCGGCGCGGCCCTTGATGCCGGCCAGATCCTCGGCATGAACTTCTACGTCAAGGGCGTCGACGACAAGATCCCGGGGAAGTGAGTGCACTGTCATTCCGGGATGGCGCGTCAGCGCCAGACCCGGAATCCAGATGCAAGCATGGTGTTATGTTCTGGATTCCGGGTTCGGGGCTTTCAGCCGCGCCCCGGAAAGACGGCATCACCCCTGCACCATTCGCGCCGCGGCCTGATGCCGCCGCATCAAACCGGCCAGATCGAGGCCGGGAATGATGCCGTTCTCCAAGGTCCAGCGACCGTCGATCATCACCCGGTCGGCACGATGCGCGCCGCACAGCACCAGAGCCGCGAGCGGATCGCCATGACCGGAAAACCGCAATTCGTCGAGCTTGAACAGCGCCAGATCGGCGCGCTTGCCGAGCGCGATCTCGCCCAGCTCGGGACGGCCGACGCAGGCCGCCGAACCTTTGGTCGCCCAGCGCAGCGCGTCCTTGTGGCTGACCTTGTTCACGCCGTAGCGCGCGCGCTGAACCAGGAACGCCGCGCGCACTTCCTGCATCAGGTTCGACTCGTCGTTCGACGCCGAGCCATCGACGCCGAGGCCGATGGCGACGCCGGCTTTTTCCAAATCGCAGACCGGACAACAGCCGGACGCCAGCGTCTGATTGCTGCAGGCGCAATGCGAAATGCCGACGCCGCCTTTGGCGAGGCGCGGCATCTCGTCGGCGCTGAAGTGAATGCCGTGCGCCAGCCAGGTGCGGCTGTTGAGCCAGCCGCAGTCCTCGAGATAATCGAGCGGCCGGACGCCATAAAGCTGCTCGCAGAATTTGTTTTCGTCCTCGGTCTCGGCCAGATGCGTGTGCAGCCGCACATCCAGTTTGTCGGCGAGCGCCGCGGTCGCTTTCATCAGCGACGTGGTGACGGAAAACGGCGAACACGGCGCCAGCGCCACTTGCGTCATCGCCGCGTCGCCGCGCTGGTGATAGCGGTCGACCAGACGCTGGCTGTCGGCCAGGATCGTGTCCTCGTCCTGCACCACGGAGTCCGGCGGCAGGCCGCCGTCGCGCTCGGACAGGTTCATCGAACCGCGCGTCAGCAAGGTGCGAATACCGAGCTTCCTGGCCGCGGCGATCTCGATGTCGATGCCGTCCTCGAGGCCCTGCGGAAACACGTAATGATGGTCGGTGGTGGTGGTGCAGCCGGACAGCATCAGCTCCGCCATCGCCACGGTGACGGCGGCATCGAGCGCCTCCGGCGTCATCTTCGCCCAGATCGGATACAGCGCCTTCAGCCAGGGGAACAGTTCGCGGTCGAGCGCGGCCGGCACAGCGCGCGTCAACGTCTGGTAGAAATGATGATGGGTGTTGATCAGGCCAGGGATGACGACATGGTCGCGCGCTTCGAACGGCGTGGCGGCAGTGGCAGGCGCCTTGCCTTTCGGAACAAGCTCGACAATCGCGCCATTCGCGACGACAACGCCGCGCTCGGCGCCGTCGGCCAGTATCGCCAGCGGGTCCTTGATCCAGATCGCTTCGGTCATTCACGCACTTCCTTTGTCGTCCGCGCAGACTACAGGGAATTGCAAGTTCAGGGCCAGAGCATGTCATGGACCTGAACACCATCACCGCGGTGTCGCGGCCGAAGGCGCGCCATGAGCTGACCGGCTGGCGCGCCGGCGACGCCTTCCTCGGCGGCGGAACCTGGCTGTTTTCCGAGCCGCAGCCGAAGCTGACGCGGCTGGTCGATCTCTCCACCCTGGGCTGGCCGCCGTTGCGCGTCAGCGCCGATGGGCTGGAAATCGCCGCCACCTGCACCATCGCGCAGCTCGACGCGCTGACGCCGCCGGTGGAATGGACCGCCGCGCCCTTGATCGGCCAATGCTGCCGCGCCTTCCTCGCCTCGTTCAAGATCTGGAACGCGGCCACTGTCGGCGGCAATGTCTGCATGTCGCTGCCGGCCGGGCCGATGATCTCGCTGACCGCTGCGCTCGACGGCGTGGCGACGTTGTGGGCGCCGGATGGCAGCGAGCGGCGCGTCGCGGTCGCCGATTTCGTCAAAGGGCCACTGAGCAATGCGCTCAAACCCGGCGAACTGATGCGCAGCATCTTCATTCCGGCGGCGGCGCTGACGACGCGCACCGTTTTCCGGCAGGTATCGCTCGCCCATCACGGCCGTTCCGGCGTGCTGGTCATCGGCACCCGCGCGGCAAGCGGCGCTTTCGCACTGACCATCACCGCGTCGACGCCGCGCCCCATCAAACTGCACTTCGACGCCCTGCCCTCGGTCGAGACCTTGCGCGCGCGTATCGAAGCGGCCGTCGACGCCTGGTACGACGACATTCACGGTCTGCCGGCGTGGCGGCGGCACATGACGCTGCATTTTGCCGAGGCGATCCGCGACGAACTTGGCGAGGCCACGCGATGACATTCAATGTCAACGGCAAGGCCTTCACCGAACAACCCGCCGCCGGGCAATGCCTGCGCACGTACCTGCGCGAGCTCGGCCATTTCGGCGTCAAGAAAGGCTGCGACGCCGGCGACTGCGGCGCCTGCACCGTCTATCTCGACGGCGAGCCGGTGCATTCCTGCCTGGTGCCGGCATTCCGCGCCGAGGGCCACGTGGTCACCACCATCGAAGGGCTGGCGAAAGGCACCGAACTTCACCCGATGCAACGCGCTTTCCTCGACGCGCAAGGTTTCCAGTGCGGCTTCTGCACCGCCGGCATGATCATGACCGCGGCTGCTCTCAACCAGGCGCAGCGCGCCGACCTGCCGCGCGCGCTGAAGGGCAATCTGTGCCGCTGCACCGGCTATCGCGCCATCGAAGACGCGATTGCCGGCAAGCGCAACACCGAAGACGGCCACGCCGGCTGCGGCGTCGGCCACAACGTGGCGGCGCCCGCCGGGCCCGATGTCGTCACCGGCAAAGCGCGGTTTACGCTGGACGTCGCCGTCGAAGGCTTGCAGCACATCAAGCTTGTGCGGTCGCCACACGCGCATGCGCGCATCACCGCCATCGACAAGACTGCGGCATTGGCGGTGCCCGGCGTTGTCGCGGTATTGACGCATGATGACGCGCCGAAGACCGCGTTTTCGACCGCGCGCCACGAAATACGCGAGACCGACGCCGACGACACGATGGTGCTCGACACGGTCGTCCGTTACATCGGCCAGCGCGTGGCCGCCGTCGTCGCCGCCAGCGAGGCCGCCGCTGAGGAAGGCTGCCGGCGGCTGAAGGTGGATTATGAAATTCTCCCCGCCGTGTTCGACCCGGAACAGGCGATGCAGCCCGGCGCGCCGCTCCTGCACGACGACAAGGGGCCGGACGCGCGCATCTACGACGCCAAACGCAATCTCATTCATGCCGTCAATGGCCAGTTCGGCGATGTCGAAGCCGGATTCGCGCAGGCCGACGCCATCCACGAGGGCACCTATTTCGTGCCGCGCGTGCAGCATGCGCATCTGGAAACCCTGTGCGCCATCGCCTGGCTCGACGGCGATGGCACGCTGAACGTGCGCTCGAGCACGCAGGTGCCGTTCCTGACGCGGCGGGAGCTGGCGCATGTCTTCGGGCTCGACCCGGCCAAGGTGCGGGTGTTCTGCGAGCGCGTCGGCGGTGGCTTCGGCGCCAAGCAGGAAATGATGGTCGAGGACATTGCCGCCTTGGCTGCGCTGAAGACCGGAAAGCCGGTGAAGATCGAATTCACCCGCGAGGAGCAGTTCGTCGCCGCGACCACGCGCCATCCGATGAAAGTGCGAATCAAGATCGGCGCGGCGCGCGACGGCACCTTGACCGCCATGCAGATGCACGTCGTCACCAATACCGGCGCCTACGGCAATCATGGCGCGCCGGTGCTGGAGCACGCCTGCGCGGAATCGATCAGCGTCTATCGCTGCCCGAACAAGAAGGTCGACGGCTACGCCGTCTATACCAACACAGTGCCGGCCGGCGCATTTCGCGGCTACGGCCTGCCGCAGACCTCGTTCGCGGTCGAGTCAGCGATCGACGAGGTAGCGCGTGCGCTCAGCATCGACGGACTGGAATTCCGCCGCCGCAACGTGATCAAGCGCGGCGAGCCGATGATCGGCGCGCATGTCTCGCCCGACGACGTGATCTACGGTAGCTATGGTCTCGACCAATGCCTCGATCTGGTCGACGCGGCGATGCGCCGGCCGGACGATAGCCCCGAACTGCCGCCGGAATGGTCGATCGGCCAGGGCACGGCGCTGACCATGATCGACACGGTGCCACCGGGCGGACATTACTCCGACACTCATATCTGGCTGGAAGCCGACGGCACGTACGCCATGACCGTCGGTACCGCCGAATTCGGCAACGGCACCACCACCGTGCATCAACAGATCGCCGTCACGGTGCTCGGCGCGACGCCGGCGCAAATCAAGCTGTCGCAATCCGACACCGCGCACGGCGGCCACGACACCGGCGCTTACGGTTCGACCGGAACCGTCATCGCCGGTCGCGCGACGCAAGAGGCAGCCGAGGCCCTGCGCGATGTGCTGCTCGACTTCGCCGCCGCGCATCTGGGCAGCGCGCGCGAAAGCTGTACCCTCAGCGGTGGCGCCGTGCTTTGCAGCGGCAAAAAGATCGCTCCGCGCGATCTGCATCAAGCGGCGGCCGCGGCCGGCGTCGCACTTGCCGCGCATGGCACCACCAACGGCACGCCGCGCTCGCTCGCCTTCAACGTCCAGGGCTTCCGCGTCGCGGTGAACCGTATCAGCGGCGAAATCAAAATTCTCAAGAGCGTGCAGGCCGCCGACGCCGGCACCGTCATCAATCCGATGCAATGCCGCGCCCAGGTCGAAGGCGGCGTAGCGCAGGCACTGGGGGCCGCTCTGTTCGAGGAGATGATCATCGACGACAACGGCCGCGTCACCAATCCGACATTCCGCAATTATCATATTCCGGCCTTCGCCGACATTCCGCGCACCGAGGTGCTGTTCGCCGACACGTCGGACACTTTGGGTCCGTTCGGCGCCAAGTCGATGAGCGAGAGCCCGTATAATCCGGTGGCGGCGGCGCTCGGCAACGCCATCCGCGACGCCATCGGCGTGCGCTGCTACCGGCTACCGTTCAAACCGGACCGCGTCCACGCCGCTTTAACGGCGTCAGTGGCCGGCTAACCAAATAAACAGGAACGGCTGGAAAATAGCGGTTTTGCGCGTCTTAATGGCTGCGCGGCCCGAAACTTGCATGATTATTGGGCACCGATTTGCCTGCAACAACGATACAATCGACGCCGATCACGCGGCCAACAGTAACGGTAACCCATGTCGATCCTCGCCGGGCTCCACCACGTCACCCGCTACATTTACGACAAGCCGATCTCGCTCGGCCCTCAGGTCGTGCGTCTGCGCCCCGCGCCGCATGGCCACACCCGCATCCCAAGCTATTCGCTGACGGTGAAGCCGGCGCAGCATTTCGTGAACTGGCAGCAGGATCCGCACGGCAACTGGCTGGCGCGTTTCGTCTTCCCGGAAAAGACTACCGAATTTTCGGTGACGGTCGATTTCCTCGCCGACCTCGAAGTGGTCAATCCGTTCGACTTCTTCGTCGAGCCGTTCGCCGATCAATGGCCGTTCGACATGCCGGCGGACCTGAAGGAAGACCTCTCCGCCTATGTCGATCCCGAGCCGGCCGGCCCGCTGCTGCGCACCTTGATCGATTCGATCTCGCGCGAGAAGCGCAACACTGTCGACTTCCTGGTCGATCTCAACCAGCGCATCCAGTCGATCGTCAAATATATCGTGCGTCTCGAACCCGGCGTGCAGACGCCGGAAGAAACATTGGTGTCCGGCTTCGGCTCATGCCGCGACTCGGCCTGGCTGCTGACGCAGCTGTTGCGCCACATCGGCCTGCCGGCGCGCTTTGTCTCCGGTTATCTGATCCAGTTGAAGCCGGACGTGAAGCCGCTCGAGGGACCTGCCGGCACCGACCACGACTTCACCGATCTGCATGCCTGGACCGAGGTCTATCTGCCCGGCGCCGGCTGGATCGGCTTCGATCCCACCTCCGGCCTGTTGTGCGGCGAAGGCCATCTGCCGGTGGCGGCGACGCCGCATTACCGCTCCGCCGCGCCGATCACCGGCATGGTCGAGCCGAGCGGCGTCGATTTCGAATTCGAGATGAAAATCTCGCGCATCGCCGAGCGGCCGCGCGTCACCGCGCCATTCTCCGACGAGGCCTGGGCGGCGCTCGATGCGCTCGGCGAAAAGGTCGATGCCGATCTCGTCGCCAACGATGTGCGCCTGACGATGGGCGGCGAACCGACTTTCGTCTCGGTCGATGATTACCAATCGGCGGAATGGAACACGTCGGCGCTCGGGCCGCAAAAGTTAATCCGCGCCAACGACCTGATCAAGCGCCTGCACGACCGCTTCGCGCCCGGCGCGCTTTTACATTACGGCCAGGGCAAATGGTATCCGGGCGAGGAGCTGCCGCGCTGGGCCTATTCGCTGTACTGGCGGCGCGACGGCCAGCCGATCTGGCAGAACCTCGATTTGATCGCGCGCGGCAAGACGACGCCGGAACCGTCCTCGCTCGACGCGCAGAATTTTGCCGAAGGCGTCGCCGCGCGGCTCGGCCTGAAGCGCGACTTCGTGCAGCCGCTATACGAAGACCCGGCCGAGC
>JAQSCR010000419.1:15078-17608 GCA_029945495.1 Pseudolabrys sp.
CCGACGGAAGGTGCGCTGCCGCCGAATATCGATCCCGGCAATCCGAAGCTCGATGACGCCGCCGAGCGCGGCCGCATCCTGCGCGCATTCGAGCGTCATCTCACCCACCCGACCGGCTTCGTGCTGCCGGTGCAGCACTGGAACGCGCAAGCCAAATCGGGCTGGCTCAGCGAACTGTGGCAGACGCGGCGCGGCCGGCTATTCCTGATCCCCGGCGATTCTCCGGCGGGCTTCCGATTGCCGTTAAGCCAACTGCCCTATTTTATCGCCGCCGATTATCCGCACCTGGTGCCGGGCGATCCGATGGACGAGCACCCGCCGCTGCCGGCGCCGCCGGCCGTCGCGGTCGCCGCCGCGCCTCGCGCCGACAAGATGCCCGCGGCCGAGACACTGGTTGCGCAGGCCGGGCCGCGCACGCTCGCCGGATTGCAGGCCGCCGGCATTCCGGTGCGCACCGCGCTGACGCTGGAAATCCGCGACGACCGGCTGTGTGTGTTCATGCCGCCGACCGAAAAACTGGAAGAATATCTCGCTCTTCTGGCCGCGGTCGAAGCAACGGCGGCCGACATGAAGCTGCCGGTGCATATCGAAGGCTACACGCCGCCGAGCGATCCACGCATCGACGTCATCCGCGTCACGCCCGATCCCGGCGTTATCGAAGTCAACGTGCATCCGGCCTCTAACTGGCGCGAAGCGGTGACCATCACGCGCGGTCTTTATGAGGACGCGCATCAGTCGCGGCTCGGCACCGACAAGTTCATGATCGACGGCCGCCACACCGGCACCGGCGGCGGCAACCACGTCGTGCTAGGCGGCCGCAATGCAGCTGACAGCCCGTTCCTGCGCCGGCCCGATCTGCTCAAGAGCCTGCTGATCTATTGGCAGCGCCATCCGTCGCTGTCGTATCTGTTCTCCGGCCTGTTCATCGGCCCGACCAGCCAGGCGCCGCGCATGGACGAAGCGCGCACCGACATGCTGTACGAACTCGAGATAGCCTTCGCCAAGGTGCCGGCGCCGGATAAAGGCGAAGCGCCGCCGCCGTGGCTGGTCGATCGGCTCTTCCGCAACATCCTGGTCGACGTCACCGGCAACACGCACCGCACCGAGATCTCAATCGACAAACTGTTTTCGCCGGACAGCGCCACCGGCCGCCTCGGCCTGGTAGAATTCCGCGCTTTCGAAATGCCGCCGGATGCGCGCATGTCGCTGGCCCAGCAGTTGCTGCTGCGCGCGCTGGTCGCCAAATTCTGGCGCGAGCCGCTCGACGGGCCGCTGGTGCGCTGGCAGACCGCGCTGCACGACAAGTTCATGCTCGAGCATTTCGTCTGGGAGGATTTCCAGGACGTGCTGCGCGACTTGAAAAGCTCCGGCTACGATTTCGATCCGGTCTGGTTCGACGCGCAGCGCCAATTCCGCTTTCCGCGCTACGGCGCGGTCGAGCACGCCGGCGTCAAAATGGAAATCCGCCATGCGCTGGAGCCGTGGCACGTGCTCGGCGAGGAGAACACCGCCGGCGGCACCTCCCGCTTCGTCGATTCCTCGGTCGAACGCTTGCAGATCAAGGTCGAGGGTTTCGTCGAGAGTCGCCACCTCGTCACCTGCAATGGGAGGCCGCTGCCGCTGCGCTCGACCGGGCGGTCCGGTGAGTTTGTCGCCGGCGTGCGCTTCAAGGCCTGGAAGCTCGCCGCGGCGCTGCATCCGACGCTCGACGTCGATGCGCCGCTGACCTTCGATATCGTCGATACCTGGAGCCGCCGGTCGCTGGGCGGTTGCGTTTATCACGTGGCGCATCCGGGCGGGCGCAATTACGAGACATTCCCTGTGAACTCCTACGAAGCGGAGGCCCGGCGGCGGGCGCGCTTCGAGGATATCGGCCATACTGCCGGCCGCTTCGATCCACCCGAACAAAGCCGCTCGCTCGAATACCCGACCACGCTCGACCTGCGGCGCGCGCCATAACAGAAATTCAAACCCGAACTGATGTCAGCCCTGCCGGACAATACGCGCAAGATTGAGGACGGCGGCCTGGACCGGCTCGTGTCGGGCTACAAGCCGCTGCCCGGCATTGTCGACGAGATGATGGATGGCGACGGCCGCGTGCGCGCGCACTGGAAGCCGCTGCTGTCGATGCTGGCCACGCTCGGCCCCGAGGAGATCAACCGACGTTTCGCCTCCGCCGATCGTTACCTGCGCGACTCCGGCGTGTTCTACCGCGTCTATGAGGATCCGGCTGGCGTCGAGCGGCCGTGGCCGCTCAGCCACATTCCGCTGCTGATCGAGCCTTCCGAATGGAAGGCGCTGGAAGCCGGGCTCATTCAGCGCGCCGGACTCCTGGAAGCCGTGCTGGCCGATGCCTACGGCCCCGGGCAACTCATCAAAGACGGACGCCTGCCCGCCGCCCTCGTTGCCGGCAATCCGGAATTCTTAAGGCCGCTCGCCGGCGTCAAGCCGCCGGGCGGATCGCATCTGCGGTTTTATGCGGTCGATGTCGGCCGCGGCCCCGACGGGCGCTGGTGGGTGCTCGGCGATC
>JAQSCR010000420.1 GCA_029945495.1 Pseudolabrys sp.
CGCCCCCCCCGCCCCCCCCCGCTCCGATCTGCTCGCGCCCCCTCCCCAACCCTCCCCCGCAAGCGGGGGAGGGAGAGCAAGCGTCGAGCCCGGCGCTTTAACCCCGATCTCGCTGGCCGCCGCTCGCGCCGAAAAGGCCCGCACCGCCCGGATCGACCGCTCGCAATATGAAACCGTCCGCACCCTCAAACGGCTGAAAGAATGGATCGCGCGCGCCACCGCTCTCGGCGTCGTCGCGGTCGACACCGAGACCACCAGTCTCGATCCGATGACCGCCGACCTGTGCGGCTTCTCGCTTAGCGTCGCGCCGAATGAAGCCTGCTACGTTCCGCTCGGCCACCGCGACGGCGGCTCGGCCGGTGGCACCGATCTGTTCGCGCCGGAATCGAAACTCGGCGCCGACCAGATTCCGGAGGTCGACGCGCTCAAGACGCTCAAGCCGCTGCTCGAGAACCGCAGCGTCCTCAAGGTCGCGCAGAACATGAAGTTCGACTGGCTGGTGTTCGCGCAGCGCGGAATCGAGACCGACGGCTACGACGACACCATGCTGATTTCCTATGTGCTCGACGCCGGCAAGAACGGCCACGGCATGGACGACCTCGCCAAGCGCTGGCTCAATCACGACACCATCCATTTCGCCGACGTCGCCGGAACCGGCAAGGCGCAGGTCAGCTTCGACAATATCGCCATCGACAAGGCCAGCGAATACGCCGCCGAGGATGCCGATGTGACCTTGCGGCTGTGGTCGGCGCTGAAGCCGCGGCTGGCCGCCGAAGGCGTCACCACCGTTTACGAAACGCTGGAGCGCGCGATGCCGGCGGTGCTGGCGCGCATGGAGCGGCGCGGCATTTCGATCGACCGGCAAGTCCTGTCGCGCCTGTCCGGCGAGTTCGCGCAGAAGCAGGCCGGCCTCGAGGACGAGATCAAGGAGCTGGCCGGCGAGCCGCTCAATCCGGGCTCGCCCAAGCAACTCGGCGACATCCTGTTCGGCAAGATGGCGCTTCCGGGCGGCACCAAGACCAAGACCGGGCAATGGTCGACCGGCGCGCGCGAACTGGAAGAGCTCGCCGAGCAGGGCCACGCGCTGCCGCGCAAGATTCTCGATTGGCGCCAGGTGTCGAAGCTGCGCTCGACCTATACCGAGGCGCTGCCGAATCACGTCAATCCGACGACGCACCGCGTGCACACCTCCTACGCGCTCGCCGCCACCTCGACCGGACGGCTGTCGTCGTCCGAACCGAATTTGCAGAACATCCCGATCCGCACCGAAGAAGGCCGCAAGATCCGCAAAGCCTTCGTCGCCGCGCCCGGCATGAAGCTGGTGTCGGCCGACTATTCCCAAATTGAGCTGCGCCTGCTGTCGGAAGTCGCCGAGGTGCCGACCTTGCGCCAGGCGTTCAAGGACGGCATCGACATTCACGCCATGACCGCGTCGGAAATGTTCGGCGTACCGGTCAAGGATATGCCGAGCGACATTCGCCGTAGAGCCAAGGCGATCAATTTCGGCATCATCTACGGCATCTCGGCTTTCGGCCTCGCCAATCAGCTCGGCATCGAACGGAGCGAGGCCGGCGACTACATCAAGAAATATTTCGAGCGCTTCCCCGGCATCCGCGACTACATGGACGAGACGCGCGACTTCTGCCGCGAGAACGGCTACGTGCTCACTTTATTCGGCCGCAAGTGCCATTACCCGGACATCAAGGCAAGCAACGGTTCGATCCGCGCCTTCAACGAGCGCGCCGCGATCAATGCACGCCTGCAAGGCTCGGCCGCCGACATCATCCGGCGCGCCATGATCCGCATGGAGGGCGAACTCGCCCAGGCCAAGCTGAAGGCGCAGATGCTCTTACAAGTCCACGACGAACTGATCTTCGAAGTGCCGGACGGCGAAGTCGCCAAAACGATCCCGATTGTGAAGCGGGTGATGGAAAAAGCGCCGGAGCCGGCAATTTCCCTGCACGTGCCGCTACAGGTCGATGCGCGGGCGGCGGACAACTGGGATGAGGCGCACTAGTTTTTTCTGCCCTCTCCCCTTGTGGGAGAGGGTGCCCGAGCAAAGCGAGGGCGGGTGAGGGGGCGTGGCGAGCCTCGAACATAGCCCCCTCACCCGGCTCGTGCTCGCGCAGCTCGCACTCGCCACCCTCTCCCACAAGGGAAGAGGGAAAAGAAGCACGCCACGGCGCGGCCGATAACTGAGAGCAAAGACTCCCATGCCCTCCACAACCACCCTGCTTGCCTTCGCCGCGCTTGCCGTCGGCATGGTGCTCACCCCCGGCCCGAACATGATCTACATGATCTCGCGCGCCATCACCCAAGGCCGCGTCGCCGGTCTGATCTCGTTGGCCGGCGTGGTCGTCGGTTTCATCTTCTACATGCTGTGCGCCGCCTTCGGCATCACCGCGATCGTCTTCGCGGTGCCCTATGCCTACGACGCGATGCGCTTTGCCGGCGTCATCTATCTCTTGTGGCTCGCCTTCGATGCGGTTCGCCCGGGCGGGCGCTCGCCGTTCCAGCTGCGCAAGTTGCCGATCGCCAGCCGCAAGCGGCTGTTCACGATGGGCCTCTTGACCAACCTGTTCAACCCGAAGATTGCGATCTTCTATCTGGCCCTGTTGCCGAACTTCATCGATCCGACCGGCAGCGTGCTGCTGCAGTCGCTGACACTCGGTACCCTGCACATCGTCATCAGCATTACGCTCAACACGATCATCGCCTGCGCCGCCGGTTCGATCGCCGGCTTCCTGGCCGTGCGGCCGGGCTGGCTGCTGGCGCAGCGCTGGGTGATGGGAACGATGCTCGGCGCGCTGGCCGTCAACATCGCGCTGGAAAAGAGCCGGCGCTAGCGCGGCGCGCTATCCAGCATCGGCTTCATCACTGCATACAAGGCGTTCTTGGCCTCGAAGCCGATGCCGGGAATATCCGGCATGGCGATGCGGCTGTCGGTGACCTTCGTGTCGTCGGCAAAGCCGCCGAACGGCGCGAACACCTGCGGATACGATTCATTTCCGCCCAGGCCGAGGCCGACCGCGATGTTCAGCGCGAACTGATGCCCGCCATGCGGCACGCAGCGCCGCCGCGACCAGCCGTGGGCACTGAGCATGTCGAGCGTGCGCAGATATTCGACCAGCCCGTAGGACAAAGCCGGATCGAACTGCAGCCAGTCTCTGTCGGCGCGCAAGCCGCCGTGGCGGATGAGGTTGCGCGCGTCCTGCATCGAGAACAGGTTCTCGCCGGTGGCGAGCGGCGGCGCATAGCGCGTCGCTAATGCTGCGTGCAGCAAATAGTCGAGCGGGTCGAGCGGCTCCTCGTACCAACGCAATTTATACGGCGCGATGGCGTCGCCGCAGGCCAAAGCCTCGTCGAGATCGTAACGGCCATTGACGTCGACGCAGAGATTCTCGCCCTTGCCGCCGACAACTTTCAAGGCCGCTTCGATGCGCTTGATGTCGTCCTTGAGCGGCACGCCGCCGATCTTCATCTTCACGGTCGAATAGCCGAGGTCGAGATAATGCTTCATCTCGTCCTGCAAGGCGGAGATATCCTTGTCCGGATAATAGTAGCCGCCGGCGGCATAGACCCATGCCGTCTTGTCGGCGACACCATTGTTATAGCGATCGGCCAGCAGCCGCCACAGCGGCACGCCCTCGGCTTTTGACACCGCATCCCACAGCGCCATGTCGAGTACGCCGACGGCGACCGAACGCTCGCCGTGACCGCCCGGCTTCTCGTTCTTCATCATCGCCGCCCAGGCCTTGCCGGGATCGATCAGGCCGCGCGCATCCTGAATCGATTCCGGCGCGGCATCGCGCAGGCGCGGCATGAAGCGCTCGCGCAACAGGCCCTGCGGCGCGTAACGGCCATTCGAGTTGAAGCCGAAGCCAACCACCGGTCTGCCGTCGCGCACCGCGTCGGTGAAGATCGCCACCACACTCGCGGTCATTTGCGAGAAGTCGATATAGGCGTTGGCGATCTTCGAGGAGATCGGCACGACGATGTCATGGATGGCGGTGATGCGCATGGCGGTCTCGCATTATGAATTCGCACACACCCTTAAACCCGGATGGGCATGGCTTCCAGCGCCAATTGTCGTAGTTGCCGCCTTGCCGCGCGCCTGCTAGCCAACTCCTATGCGAATTCCCAAGGCCGCATTCGCCGCGCCCTTAGCGCTTCTGATCCCCACCGCCGCGCAGGCGGCGCCGGCGCTCGACGGCGCGCAGATGACGTGGCCGTGGGCCCTGCCCTTCGCCGGCATCCTGCTGTCGATCGCACTCGGCCCGCTGCTGATCCCGAAGATCTGGCACCACCACTACGGCAAGATCGCCACCGGCTGGGTGCTGCTGACGCTTGCCGCGCTGGCCGTCCGCTTTGGCGTGCCGACCGCGCTGGCCGCTTTCGTGCACGCGGCGCTCGCCGAATACATGAGTTTCATCATTCTGCTGTTCGCGCTCTACGTCGTCGCCGGCGGCATCCTGGTCACCGGCACTTTACGCGGCACGCCGGCGACGAATCTCGCCATTCTTGCTTTCGGCACGGCCATCGCCAGCGTCGTCGGCACCACCGGCGCGTCGATGATCCTGATCCGGCCGCTGATCCGCGCTAATGCCGGACGTTCGAGCAACGCCCATGTCGTGGTGTTTTTCATCTTCCTGGTCGCCAATATCGGCGGCGCGCTGTCGCCGCTCGGCGATCCGCCGTTGTTCGTCGGCTTCCTGCGCGGCGTCGACTTCTTCTGGACCGCGCAGCATCTCTGGCTGCAGACGGCCATCGTCGCCGTGCTGGTGCTGGCGATCTTCTTTGCCCTCGATACTTTCAAATTCCGCGCCGAGCCGCCGGTGCCGGCTGGGCCCACTGTCGCCATTGCCATTCGCGGCCGCCGCAACATCGTGCTGATCGGCCTCACGATCGCGGCGATCCTGCTGTCGGCGACCTGGCAACCGGGCGTTGTCTTCGATATATACAGCACCAAGGTCGCGTTGCAGAACCTGTTGCGCGACGCCGCACTCATCCTCATCGCGTTCGCCTCGCTGTGGCTGACGCCCGACGAGCACCGCGCCGCCAACGGCTTCAGCTTCGAGCCGATTCGCGAAGTCGCCATCCTGTTCGCCGGCATCTTTGTCGCCATCATCCCCGTATTGGCGATGTTGCAGGCCGGTCCTGACGGCACCTTCGCCTTCCTGCTGCAGGCCGTCACCGCCAAGGACGGTACGCCGCACGAGGCCGCCTATTTCTGGCTGACCGGCGCTTTGTCCGGCTTCCTCGACAACGCGCCGACCTATCTGGTGTTCTTCGAGCTGGCCTCGGGCGAGGCCAGGGAGTTGATGGGCCCGTTGTCCGGCACGCTGGCGGCGATCTCGATGGGCGCGGTCTACATGGGCGCGCTCAGCTATATCGGCAACGCGCCGAACCTGATGATCTACGCCATCGCCTCCGATCAGGGCGTGCGGATGCCGAGCTTCTTTGCCTATGTGCTGTGGGCGGTCTGCGTGCTGGTGCCGCTGTTTCTGATTTTGACGCTGCTGCCGATCTCGCCGATCCTCAAGCTGTCTTGACTCCCTTAGCCTATTGCCGGAGTTTCGCCGCTGGGCTTTCAGGGTGCCAACGGCCATAGGGCCGAGGACCCGCGATTTTGGGGGGACTTAGCTTATGACCGCACACGCGGTATCGCACGTCTATTTCGGTCTCAATCCGATGTGGGTCTCGACCTGCATCCTGGCCATCACCTACGCCGTCATCATGTCGGAACAGGTCAACCGCGCGATCGTCGCGCTGGTCGGCTCCGGTGTGATGATCGTGGTCGGCGTGCTCGACCAGGAAGAGGCAATCAGGGGCATCGACTGGAACACCATTGGCCTATTGACCGGCATGATGATCCTGGTGTCGATCTCGCGCCGCTCCGGCATGTTCCAGTTTCTCGCCATCTGGTCGGCCCAAGCGGCCAAGGCGCATCCCGCTGGCATCCTGTTCATCCTGCAGATCACCACCGCGGTGCTGTCGGCTTTCCTCGACAACGTCACCACGGTGCTGCTGGTCGTGCCGGTGACGCTGGCAATCTGCGGCACGCTGAAGGTGCCGGCCTATCCCTATCTGTTCGCGGAAATCTTCGCTTCCAATATCGGCGGCACCGCGACTTTGATCGGCGATCCGCCGAACATCCTGATCGGCTCGCAGGTCGGGCTCGCCTTCAACGATTTCGTCTATCACCTGACGCCGGTCATTCTCATCGTGATGGCGGTGCAGGCGATCATGATCCATGTGCTGTGGGGCAAGGACCTCAAGGCGACGCCCGAATCGCAAGCCGCCGTCATGGCGATGAACGCCGAGGAAGCCATTCAGGACTGGCTGCTGCTCAAGCAGTCGATCGCCGTCATCGGCCTGGTGATGGTCGGCTTCATGCTGGCGCGGCCGTTGCATCTGGAGCCGGCGACCATCGCCATGCTCGGCGCTGCCATTCTCATGCTGCTCGACAACTGGGCGCATCATAACGAAAAGGCGGCGCAGAATATCCACTCGACCTTCGGCGACGTCGAGTGGATCACGATCTTCTTTTTTGTTGGCCTGTTCGTGGTGGTGCACGGCGTCGACGTCGGCGGCCTGCTCAATTTGCTGGCCTCCAAGCTGGTGGCAGCGACCGGCGGCAACATGGCGCATACTGGCTTCGCCATCCTCTGGGCGTCGGCGGTGCTGTCCGCGATCGTCGATAACATCCCGTTTGTCGCCACCATGATCCCGCTGATCAAGAACATGGCGCCGTCGTTCGGCGGTGCCGATCACATCCAGCCGCTGTGGTGGTGTCTGTCGCTCGGCGCGTGTTTGGGCGGCAACGGCACCTTGATCGGCGCCTCGGCCAACCTGACCGTGGCCGGCATTTCGGAGCGCAACGGTGTGCCGTTCCGCTTCATCACCTACACGCTCTATGCCTTCCCGATGATGCTCGTGTCGGTGGCGATCGCTCACGTTTATATCTGGTGGCGGTATTTCTGAGCCTCATTGACTCGAATAGAGTCGAATGGCGCGCAATTCGACCGAGTTGCGTGCCATTTTTGCGTCCGTCATCCAGCGTGCCGCCAAGCCGCCGCATTTGCTAACCGGCCGTTTACCTCGCTGCGATTAGCTCGCCAGACGAATCACCGGCAGATGCTGGCAACCTTCCGCCGCGGATGGCGTTGATAGGATGGCCGCGCAGATCCTGGCCGGCCGGACAGTCAAGGCGGCGTGCGATGGCGTCAAAGCGTTCAAAAACGAAGTTTTGCCTCGCCGCGATGGCGGTCAGCCTCGCTGTCGCTGCCGTCGCCCTGCCGCAGCCGGCGGCCGCCGGTTTTCTCGACCGGCTATTCGGCGACGTCCGGCGCGCGATCGAGCCGTCGCGGGCGCCCGCCCAGCCCTTTGTCGATCCCTTCACCAGCCTGGCCAATCACTTCAATCCTTCGGCGCGCGAGCAGCTGCGCGCCGACAATGGCGGCCCGTCGAAAGCCTTCTGCGTGCGCACCTGCGATGGTCATTTCTTTCCGGTGCAGGCCCATGCCGGCGTGACCGCGGCGGAAAGTTGCCGCTCGTTCTGTCCGGCCACTGAGACCAAGCTCTATGGCGGCAGCAATATCGACACCGCCTCCGCCAATGACGGCAGCCGTTATGCCGACCTGCCGAATGCCTTCGTCTATCGCAAGGCGATGGTCGCCGGCTGCACCTGCAACGGTAAAAATCCGTTCGGCCTGGCGCGGCTCGAAGCCGGCAGCGACCCGACCTTGCGCCAAGGCGATATCGTCGCGACCAAGACCGGGCTGGTGGCCTTCACCGGCGCCAGCAACAACGTCGCCAATTTCACGCCGGTCGAGAATTATTCGCGCCTGTCGAAGAGCGCGCGCGACAAACTGGCGGAGACCAAGGTCATGGGGCCGGCACCCGGCGCGGCCGCCGCCGACATCACCTCGGCGATTACGCCGGTCACCGACAATCCGCGCGATCCCAAGCGCGGCTCGGTTCAGTTCGCGAGATAACTCTTCCGTTCGTCCCCGCGAAGGCGGGGACCAATTGGCGACGGCTACGCCGTCACCATATTTGCGACTCCCTCGGCCAGCGACAGCGAACTGGTGAGCCCCGGCGATTCGATGCCGAACATCTGCATCAGCCCCGGCACACCATGCTGCGCCGGCGCATCGATGAGGAAATCCGCCGCAGGCTCGCCCGGCCCGGTCAACTTCGGCCGGATGCCGGCATAGTCCGGCGCCAGCGACGCGTCGGGCAGCGCCGGGAAGTAAGTGCGGATGCGTTCGTAGAACACGTCGGCGCGTTTGGGATCGACCAGATAATACTCGCGGTCGGTCCATTCGACATCCGGACCGAAGCGCATGCGCCCGGCGAGATCCAGCGTTACATGCACGCCAAGACCGCCATGCACCGGCGCCGGATAGATCAGCCGCGAAAACGCCGGCCTGCCGGTGAAGCTGAAGTAGTTGCCTTTGGCGAGCACCAGCTTCGGCACCCGCGCGGCCGGATAATCTTCGATCGTCCGCGCCACGCGTTGCGCGCTCAAGCCCGCGCAGTTGACGATGGCGTCGAATTCAAACACGCCACCGTCCGCGCCGCCGAAGCTGACATGCCACTGGCCGGCCTTGCGCCTGGCGCCGGCGACCGGCGTATTGAAAGCGATCACGCCGCCGGCATCCTCAAGATCGCCGCGCAATGCCAGCATGTAAGCGTGCGCGTCGATAATGCCGGTTTCCGGCGAGCTGAGCGCGGCAGTGCAGAACAGGTGCGGCTCGAGCGCGCGCGCCGCCTGCGCCGTCATCATCGCCAGGCCTTCGACGTCGTTGATCTTGCCCTGCGCGGCGATCGCCTCGATCTTTTCGGTCTCGGTAGCGTCGGTGGCGACGATCAGCTTGCCGCATTGGCGATGCGGCACGCCGTGCGAACCGCAGAACGCATAGAGCAGCCGCCGCCCAGCGACACAGTGCCGCGCCCGCAGCGATCCGGTCGGGTAATACATGCCGCCGTGAATGACCTCGCTGTTGCGCGAGGAGATGCCGGTGCCGATGGCGTTCTCGGCCTCGGCGACGATGACGTCGTGGCCCCGGAGCGCGACGGCGCGCGCCACGGCAAGGCCAACGACACCGGCGCCAATAACCAATACCTGCATGCGAATTCGGTCTCGAGAAGCGGGCCGCCGCGGGACGATGGCCAAGGCGGATGGCATTAGAGGTAAACCGCCGTTGGCACAAGAAACCGCCTTAAAATTCGCTCTTAACGCAGATCGGCGATCGGCCTTGACCTTTAGCGGCTATTGGGAAGATTGGGCCCCTTGTTCTATCCTTTGGACTTCCCCAACAGGCGGCGAAAACGATGCGCAAAATTGCCCTTATATTGGCGGCCGGGCTGCTCGGCGCCACTTTCACGGCCGGCCTGTCAGGCGCGGCTGCCGCCGCCCCGCGCTGCCAGAACACCGCCAATTTCGACCACTGGCTGGCGCAATTCAAAAAAGACGCGCTGGCCCAGGGCATTTCGCCCAAAGTGCTGGCCGCGGCGGCGCCCGAATTAACCTTCGACGAATCGGTGATCAAGCGCGATTCCGGCCAGGGCGTGTTCCAGCGCACCTTCCTCGACTTCGCCAAGCGCCTGCTCGCCGGCGCCCGCATCCCGAACGGCATCGCCAAGATGAAAGAGCATCAGGCGCTGTTTGCCCGCATCGAGAAGACCTATGGCGTGCCGCCCGAAGTCATCACCGCGGTCTGGGGCCTGGAAAGCGATTACGGCGCGCTGTTCGGCAAGTTCAAGATTCTGCCGTCGCTCACCACATTGGCCTATGACTGCCGGCGCGGCGACCATTTTCGTCCCGAGCTGATCGACGCATTGCGTATCATCCAGCGCGGCGACCAGCGCCTCGATGAGATGAACGGCAACTGGGCCGGCGAATTCGGCGGCATGCAGTTCACGCCGACCAACTATATAAAGTACGGTGTCGACTTCGACGGCGACGGCCGCCGCGATCTGATCAAGAGTACGCCCGACACGCTCGCTTCCGCCGCCAATTATCTCAAGAGCATCGGCTGGCGCCGCGGCGAACCCTGGCTGCAGGAAGTCACCGTGCCGGCCAACATGCCGTGGCAGGAAGCTGATCTCGACATCCAGCATCCGCGCTCGCAATGGATCTCTTGGGGCGTCAAGGCTTCGCATGGCTCGCTACCGAAGGACACCATGCCGGCCGCGCTGATCCTGCCGATGGGGCGGCTCGGGCCGGCCTTCCTCGCCTATCCGAACTTCAAGGTCTTCATCGACTGGAATTCGGCTTACGTCTATTCGACCACGGTCGCTTATTTCGCCACCCGGCTCGGCGGCGCGCCGCCGGTCAGCGAAGAAGGCGCGCCCAAGGTGCAACTGCTGACCACCGAACAGATGATGGAGCTGCAGCGCCTGCTGCAGAAGCGCGGCCACGACGTCGGCGAGATCGACGGCCGGCTCGGCTCCGGCACGCGCAAGGCGGTGCGCAAGGAGCAGGTGAAATACAAATTACCGGCCGACTCGTGGCCGACCACCGAGTTGATCGCAAAGATGCAGGGGCGCTAAATCTTCCGCCACCCGTTAAGAATGAAAGCGACCCGACGATGCGAATGACAAAGCTAAAGTTCGCGGCGGTCGCCTTCACTGTCATCTTGGCCACCCCCGCCCTCGCCGCGCATTGCCGCAACACCGGCAGCTACGAGAAGTGGCTCGAGGCGTTCAAGAAGGACGCCATCGCCCAGGGCATCTCGCGCGCGGTGATCGATGCCGCCGCGCCGTCGATGACGTTCGACGCGAGCATTATCAAGCGCGACCACGGCCAGGCGGTATTCTCGCAGACCTTCCTGCAATTCTCCGACCGCATGACCGGCGGCGGCCGCATCCCGAACGGCCAGGCCAAAATCCGCCAGCACGCCAGCATCTTCGCCCGGATCGGCAAGCAATACGGCGTGCCGGCGCCGGTGCTGGTCGCGTTCTGGGGACTGGAAAGCGATTTCGGCGCCGACTTCGGCAAGTACAAAATTCTCAGCGCCAACGCGACCTTGGCTTACGACTGCCGCCGCTCCGATTTCTTCCGTGCGCAACTGCTCGACACCTTGCGCATCATCCAGCGCGGCGACCAGCGCGTCGACGACCTGATCGGCGATTGGGCCGGCGAATTCGGCGGCATGCAGTTTACCGCCTCCGATTATCTCAAGAACGCCGTCGACTTCGACGGCGACGGCCGCCGCGATCTGATCCGCAGCATTCCCGACACTCTTGCTTCTGCCGCCAACTTCCTCACCAGTCTGGGCTGGCAGCGCGGCCAGCCCTGGCTGCAGGAAGTCACCGTGCCCAAAGACATGCCGTGGCAGGAAGCCGACAACACCATTCAGCATCCGGTGTCGCAATGGGTGAAGTGGGGCGTGCGGCCCGCGCATGGCGCGCTCGCCGCCGGCGATCTCCCCGCTTCGCTGATCCTGCCGATGGGGCGGCTCGGTCCGGCGTTTCTCGCCTATCCGAACTTCAAGGCGTTCCTCGGCTGGAATTCGGCTTACGTCTATTCGACCACGGTCGCCTATTACGCCACCCGCATCGCCGGCGCGCCGGTGGTCAATCACGCCGGCGCCAGGGATGTCGTGGTGCTGACGGCGCAACAGGTCATGGAGTTGCAAAGGCTGCTGACCAAAGCCGGCGATGACGGCGTCGGCGAGATCGACGGCAAGATCGGCTCCGGCACGCGGACCGCGATCAAGAAGGCGCAGATCAAGCTCGGCCTGCCGGCGGATTCCTATCCGACGCCCGAACTGATCGCACGTCTGCAGGGCGCTTCGCCGCAGCGCTGAGACGCTGTGCCGCACGTCATATATTTTGCGGCGCGGTATTATTTTAGCCGAATTATGACTGAACGTTCATCGGCGTTCACGAACGCATGATTGCCGTCCCTTGATCGGCAGGAATCCGGCCACACACCCGTTCAATGAATATGGGAACTTTATTCACGCGACGGAGTCGGTGTTTGTCATGACAAAACAATTTGCACGTCTGAGCATGCTCACTTTGTTGCTCGCTGTGACCATGCCGGTTTACGCGGGCGCACAGACCCCCGCTGAAATCGAAGCCGCCAAGAAGAAAGCCGCCCCAGCCGCACGGCCGGCACCGGCAGCACGTCCAGCGCCGGCAGCACGTCCGGCGCCGCCTCCGGCCGCGCGCGTCGCACCACCGCGCCCGCAGCCACCTGCCGCGCGCGTCGCGCCGCCGCGCCCGCAAGCACCCGCCGCGCGGGTCGCGCCGCCAGCCTCCCAAGCGCCGGCCGCACGCATCCCGCAGCGTCCGGAGCGCCAGCGCACCGTCGAGCAGCCGCGTTCGCCTAGGGCTCCCACCGTCAACCGCACGCAACGCAATGCGACGCCGCAGCCGGCGGCGCCGAGTGCCGTGCAACGCTCGGCCGCGCCGAATACTTCAGCTGCTGCGGCGGCTCCCGCTACCGTCTCACCCACGGTCACCCGCCAACAGCAGCGCCAGGAACGTTTGCTGCAGCGGCGTGAAGACCGCGCCCTGCGCGCGCTGCCGCCGCAGCAACGCGCCGTCCGCCGTCAGGAAATCCAGCGTGGCCGCGAGCAGCGCGCCGTCCAGCGCCAAGGTGCGCCCCAAGGCGTGCAGCCAAACGCCCGCGTCGGCATACAGGCACAACCCAACGCGCTTGCCGCACCGAACGCACCGAACGCGCGCGTCAATGCGCTGGCTACCGCCCGCGTCAATCGCGGCCCGCGCCGCAATGGCCAGGCCCGCATCACACCGCAAGCCGCGCGGCAGGGCCGCTTCGCCGCAGCCTTCGCCGCGTCACCGCAAGCCGCCAACGCGCGGGCTGCCCGCGCCGTTGCGCGCGCCGGTCACGTCGCACCGCGCCGCGCCTGGCGAGGCGGCCATCGCGCCGGATTCGTCGCGTGGTTCGGCCCGGTGTTCTATCCGTATGCCTATTCCGACATCTTCGATTACGCCTTCTGGCCGCGCGGCTACGACGACGACTATTGGTACGTCGCCTATGACGATTTCTTCGACGGCGTATTCTTCGGCGAAGTCGGCCAGCCGGAGGAATATGTCGACGTGATCGAAGGTGCACCGCGAGTCGCGCCGCCGACCTACAAGGCCGTGCAGGATGTCTGCAAACAGCCCGGCAGCGGCATCACTGCCTGGCCGACAGCGGAGATCGAAAGCAAGGTCGGCCTCAATCGCGACCAGATTCAGTTGCTTGGCGACGTCAAAACCGCCGGCGCCAAGGCAGCTTCGGTGTTCAGGGCGACCTGCCCGTCCGGGAATGCGTTCCCGCTAACGCCGACGGGACGGCTAGCCTCGATGACGGCGCGGCTCGATGCCACGCTCGAGGCCGTGCAGACGGTGCGGCCGGCGCTTGAGACGTTCTACGGCTCGCTTAATGACGAGCAGAAAGAGCGCTTCAATGAAATCGGCCCGGCCAAGACCACAACCAGTCCGGAAGCGCAGGCCGCGTTGCCGGATGACGCCAAGAAGTGCGGCGAAGCCAAGCCCGGCCTGACCAATCTGCCGATCGAGCAGATCGACGACGCGCTCAAGCCGAATGACGCACAGCAGGCCGAGCTCGACAGATTGGGCGAGGCCACCGTCAAGGCGGTCGGCATTCTGCAAGGCGCCTGCCCGAGCGAGACGCCGCTGACGCCGCCCGGCCGGCTGCAGGCGATCGAAACGCGGCTAACGGCGATGATCGACGCGGCGCGCACGGTGAAGCCGGCGCTCGACGGCTTCTATGCTTCACTCAACGCCGAGCAGAAAGCGCGTTTCAACCGTCTCGGCCGCGAACTGGCACAGACATCGGCGAACCAATAAGCATCGCGCATCGAAGCGGAAAGGGCGGCCCTCATCGGCCGCCCTTTTTCTTTGCGAGACAGAACAATCGGGCTGAGGCACTATATTGCGACGCTCGCTGCGGCAGAATTCACGGAGACGACGATGGCCCGCCACACCTTCTTTTGTGTCGACGCTCACACCTGCGGCAATCCGGTGCGCGTCGTCGCCGGCGGCGCCCCGTTGCTGCCGCATGTGCCGATGATCGAGAAGCGGGAAATATTCGTTCGCGACCATGACTGGGTGCGGCGCGCGCTGATGTTCGAGCCGCGCGGCCATGACGTGATGTCCGGCTCGATCCTCTACCCGTCGACGCGCGAGGATTGCGATGTCGGCGTGCTGTTCATCGAGGTCAGCGGCTGTCTGCCGATGTGCGGCCATGGCACCATCGGCACCGTCACCGTGGCGATCGAGGAAGGCCTGGTGGTGCCGAAGACGCCCGGCAAGCTCGCCATCGAGGCGCCCGCCGGCCGCGTCGCCATCGAATATGTGCAGAACGGCCGCTACGTCGAGCAGGTCCGCCTGTTCAATATCGCGAGCTACCTGCATGCCGCCGATGTCGAGATCGAGGTGCCGGGACTAGGCGCGCTCAAGATCGATGTCGCCTATGGCGGCAATTACTATGCGATCATCGAGCCGCAGGCGAACTGGCGCGGGTTAGACGGCATGCCGGTGAGCGAAATACAAAGGCTGAGCCCGATCGTCCGCCGCGCCGCCGAAGAAAAACTCGGGCCGGTCCACCCGGACGACCAGCGCATCCGCGGCGTCAGCCACGTGATGTGGTGCGACAGACCGCGCAATCCCCGCGCCCATGCGCGCAACGCGGTGTTCTACGGCGACAAGGCGATCGACCGCTCGCCCTGCGGCACCGGCTCGTCGGCGCGGGTCGCGCAACTCGCCGCCAAGGACAGGCTCAAGGTTGGCGAGGACTTCGTCCACGAAAGCATCATCGGCACCATGTTCGATTGCCGCGTCGAGTCGGAAACGACGGTCGGCAATTACAAAGCGATCAAGCCGAGCGTCGCCGGCTGGGCGCAGGTGATTGGCCACAACACGATCTTCGTCGACGATCGCGATCCGCTGGCGCACGGCTTTCAGGTGGCTTAATCCATACGCCGAAGAAAACAGGAAACCTCGATGTCAGCAACGTCTTCCGCTGCCCCGCTAACCGTCCGAGCCTCCATTGGCGAGTTGGACGCCGACTCGGTCGCCTTCATGGCTCTGCAGCCGAAGCCACCGGCAGTGCCGCCGACGCCGGAGATTGCGCGCGAGGCAATGCGGCGCATGCGCCCGGTCAACCAGCCGGACCTGCCGCATGTCGCCATGATCCGCGAATATCAGGCGCCGGGTCCCGGCGGGCCGATCCCACTGCGCTATTATCGTGGCGTCGGCACCGCCACCAATGAGGCGCTGCCGGTGCAGGTCTATTTCCATGGCGGCGGCTGGGTGATCGGCGATCTCGACAGCCATGACTGGACCTGCCGCGCCGTCGCCAATGCCGCCAAATGCGCGGTGGTGAATGTCGATTATCGGCTGGCGCCGGAGCACCGCTTTCCGGCCGCCTATGACGACGCGCTTGCCGCCGTCAAATGGGTCGCCGCCAATGCAAAGCTCCTGAACATCGATCCGGCGCGCATCTCGGTCGGCGGCGACAGCGCTGGCGGCAATCTCGCGGCGGCCGCGGCGATCGGCTTGCGCGACGAAGGCGCCATCAAGCTGCGCGCGCAGATTCTCACTTATCCGATCGTCGATCTCACCTGGCGCTACGACGAGCGTTTCAGCGAAGGCGTGGCGCTGACCAGTGGCGGCATGCGCGCCTTCATCGACGCCTACGCGCCGCTGCCCGAACAACGGCGCGACTGGCGCGGCTCGCCGATGTTCACGCCCAGCCTCAAAGGCCTGCCGCCGGCGCTGGTGATCCTCGCCGGATTCGACCCGCTCTATGACGAAGGCGAGGCCTATGCCGCGCGCCTCAAGCAGGAAGGCGTCGCCGTCACCGTGACGCGCTATCCCGGTCAGATGCACGGCTTCGCGTCGCGCCCTAAGCTTTTGCCGAAGGCTTACGACGCCATTGCCGACATGGCGGCGGCCCTCACCGCGCATCAATAGGAGCCAGCGTGCACGAGCCCGACGACGCCAATGTCCGCCGCGCCAAGCCACCGGTCGTGTGTTATCCGGTCAACAGCCTGCCGCAAGCCGACATGGCCATGCTCGGCAGAGCGCGCCAGACCCTGACCAAAGTCTCCGAGACCATCGTGCCGCCACGCGATGCGCGCGCCTTCTCCGTGCCGGCCGGACATTTCTTTCGCATCGTCAGCATCGAGGGACCGCAGGTCGGCGACCTCAATTTGTGGAACGCCAACGATCTGTCGGAGCGCTTTTTCAGCGGCAAGACGCGCGCGCTGCACGCAACCCATGTCGGCATCGGCGACCGGCTGTGGAGCACGCTGCCTTTTTTGCGTCCGCTGGCGACGATCACCGCGGACACGCTCGATTGGTACGGCTTCGATAGCGACGGTGGCGGCGTGCACGACGTCATCGGTACGCGCTGCGACCCTTACACCAACCGCCTGCTGTCGGGCGGCGACTATCACCACTGCTGCCATTCCAACCTGTCGCGCGCGCTGGCCACCGCGCGCGGCATGAATGTGCGCGAGGCCGAACTCATGGTGCACGACGTCCTCAACGTCTTCATGTGCACCGGCTTCACCCGCGACACGCATCAATATTTCATGAAAGCGAGCCCGGTGCGGCCGGGCGACTTCATCGAGTTCTTCGCCGAGATCGACCTGTTGGGCGCGCTGTCGGCCTGCCCCGGCGGCGATTGCGGCGCAGAGCATTCCAGCGACACGGCCGCTTGCTATCCGCTCAAGGTGGAGGTCTATCGTCCAGCCGACGGCAGCCTTGACGGCTGGAAGGCAGCCGAGGCCAGCGCCTATCCAAGAACGCACGGAGTTTGAACAAGTGCGTTCCTTCGCTGCAAACGATTCTCGCCAAATAACCATTGCCGCCGCCGGAATTTCGGCCCGTGGAACTTCGCCGCTTGCGCGCGCTTGACCTTGTGCCGCCTGAACTCGTCAGACGGGCAGCGCGTTAAAGCAGGGAACCGAGACATGCGTATTTTCGTTGCGGGTGCCACAGGCGCGGTCGGAAGTAGGCTGGTTCCGCGTCTGCTGAGCGCCGGTCATTCCGTTATCGGGTTAACACACACGCCGGCAAAGGCGGCGGCCTTGCGGGAACTTGACGTCGAACCCGTCGTCGCAGATGCGCTCGATGGGAATTCCATTCACGCCGCGGTCAGGGCTGCTCAGCCGGACGTCATCATCCATGAACTCACCGATTTGAAAGGCGCAACCGACCTGCGGCGGTTTGATCGCGTGTTTGCCGCCAGCAACCGTCTGCGCACGACCGGGACCGATCATCTTTTGGCCGCCGCCCTGGCGGCCGGCGTGAAAAGAATCGTGGCGCAGAGTTTCTGCGGCTGGCCTTATGCGCGCACCGGCGGACCGGTAAAATCCGAAGACGATGCCCTCGATCCGAACCCGCCGCGAGAAATGCGGCGCACGCTCGACGCGATCCGCCACGTAGAGCGCGCCGTGACGACCTCTCCGTTTTTCACCGGCGTCGTGCTGCGCTACGGGCCGTTCTACGGCCCCAATACCGGCCTCCTTGAAGCCGCGTTGGTCGACCAGGTCCGCCGCCGCCGGTT